>NZ_JBCNZM010000151.1:0-11870 GCF_040227615.1 Bacteroides sp. RTP31139st1_H2_RTP31139_211217
TGCCCAATGCAGTCTCCACTTTCTTGGAAACTCCCAAGAACGGGCAAATTCCCAAGAATTGCGACAATACGATGTTGTTTACAAAGATTGCCGAGATAAATATCAATATATATTCCATAATCATTAAATTAAGAATTAAAAACTAAAAATTAAAAGCCCGGCAGCCTACCGCCGATACGTTCTCAATTTTTTCATTTTTAATTTTTCATTATTAATTCTTCTTCATACTGTTGATTAAAGCAATGAGATAGCCCAATGCGATGAATGCACCCGGAGCAAGGACAAATACCAACATGCCGTATTCTTCAGGAAGGATACTCAAGTTGAATATCTTGCCGGTTCCCAGGAACTCACGCACGGCACCCAGTAATGTCAGTGCAATGGTAAAGCCCAAGCCCATGCCCAGACCGTCGAACAAGGAAGCCACCGGATTGTTTTTGGCAGCAAATGCCTCGGCACGTCCCAATACGATACAGTTTACAACAATCAGTGGAATGAACAGGCCCAGTGTGGCGTACAATGCAGGAACGTAAGCTTGCATTATCATCTGCAACAGTGTCACAAATGATGCTATGACTACAATGAATGAAGGGATACGCACCATATCGGGAATCAGATTCTTGATGGCAGAAATCACCACATTGGAACATATCAGCACGAACATTGTAGCCAGTCCCATACCCATACCGTTAATGGCAGAGGAAGTGGTACCCAGTGTAGGACACATACCCAGCAGGAGTACAAACGTAGGATTCTCTTTGATAATCCCGTTCATCATAACTTTAAAATTATTCATATCTTCTACTCCTTTCTCATTTAGCGCTGAGTGTATCCACAGCTTCGGGAGCTGCGGAATCAGCAGGTTGTTCAACATTCTTTTGAGTAGCGCCGGTAGTGCCGTCGGCAGTTTCCTGACCGGCATAGGCAGCATAAGCCGCATTCACTGCATTCAAAAAAGCACGTGAGGTGATGGTAGACGCTGTAATGGCATCTACTTTACCACCGTCCTTGCTCACTGTCAATGCAGCTTCACCCGGATTCATGCCGGTGATGTCACCTTTATTGCCTTTCTTGAACCAGTCGGCAGCCTTGGAACCCAACCCCGGAGTTTCCACATGCGACAACAAGGAGTAGTCGATGATTTTGCCTTCAGCATCGAAACCGACCAACACTTTCAGCTCACCGCCAAAACCCATGGCAACAGCTTCCACAGCAGCTCCGATATATTCTCCGCCTTTGGTGGCAGGATATACAGAATACTGTACTCCGTTTACTTCCTGCATCTTCTTCTCGGCGATGGGGTCATTGTCGAAGCCCGGAACCACCGCACTTACGGCATCGCTCAAGGTCTTTGCATTGGCCTGCGCAATGGGCTCCTTCGTCAATTCGTTTACATAAGCCAGCAACGCTACGGAGATTGCGGTAACGCCCGTAAGTACCAGCAACATATTCTTCAAGGATGATTCTAACTTTTTCATTTCTTCTTCGCTACCTCCCCAAAGCGTTTAGGTTTAACATAGGTGTTGATGAGCGGAGTGAACGCATTCATAATCAGAATGGCAAACGACATACCCTCCGGATATGCACCGAACAGACGGATGATGACAGTCAGTAGGCCGATGCAAACACCATAAATCAGCATACCTTTGTGGCTCATCGGAGAAGTCACGTAGTCCGTAGCCATAAAGACAGCACCCAGCATCAGACCACCGGACAACAACTGTACGACCGGGGATACATAAAGTTCCGGATTGACCAGATACATGATACCGGAGAACACGAATACCGTCACCAGAATAGATACCGGAATGTGCCAGGTGATGATTTTCTTCCACAACATGTAGAACAAACCAAGCAGCAGCGCCAAGGCACTCACCTCACCGAGACATCCTCCATTATTACCTATCAGAAGGTCGAAAGCTCCCGGAAGGTCGCTCAGGGACATGCCCGGAGCACCATTGATGACACCTTTCATAATAGCCAGCGGCGTAGCAGCCGTCGTGGCATCCGTATAGGCTGTCAACTGGCCTACAGCCGGCCATGTCGTCATCTGCACGGGGAATGAAAGCAACAGGAATACACGTCCTGCCAGTGCAGGGTTAAAGGGATTGCAACCCAAACCTCCGAAGGACATCTTGCCTACCCCGATGGCAAACAAGGCACCAAGGATGATAATCCAGATGGGCAGGTTGGAAGGCAGGTTAAAGGCCAGCAACACACCGGTAATGATGGCAGAGCCGTCGGTGATGGTTGTGGTCTCTTTTTTCATGAGGAATTTGCCGATGGCCCATTCAAAGAACAAGCAGGCTGCTACGGAAGTTGCCGTAACAATCAGCGCACCCAGTCCGAAAAAGTAAAGCGAAACGAGGAATGCCGGAATCAATGCGATAAGCACACCGTACATATTCTTCTTCACGCTGTCACCGCCGTGAACGTGGGGCGAAAGGGATACGATTAATTTATTCATACTTCGTTATTTTTTAGCTTGACGTGCACGGATCATCGCTCCTACCTTACCCTTACCCAAGCGGATATAATCCAGCATCGGACGGTTGGAAGGACAAGTGAACTGGCATGAACCGCATTCTATACACGACATAATGTCTTCTTTCTCTACTCTTTCAAAATCTCCGTGGGCCGAAACGGTAGCCAGCAGATACGGCTCCAACCCCATCGGGCAGGCTCCCACGCACTTGGCACAACGGATACAAGGCTGTACTTCGCCGCGCTTGGCTTCCTTCTCGTTCATAATCAGAATACCGGAGCTTCCTTTGGCTGTCGGTACATCCGTATTTACCAGAGCTTTACCCATCATCGGGCCACCGCCGATAATCTTACCCGTATCTTCGGGCAGGCCGCCGCAAGCTTCAATCAGCTGCTTCATCGGCGTACCGATACGTGCCAGGAAATTGGACGGCTTTGCCAACGACTTACCGGTCACGGTAATGACACGCTCAAACAGAGGTTTGTTCTTCTGTACGGCCTGGTAAACGGCAAATGCGGTACCCACATTCTGCACCACAGCTCCCGTGGAGATAGGCAACGCACCGGCTGCAACCTGGCGACTGATGACAGCATCAATCAACTGCTTTTCACCACCCTGCGGATATTGTACCTTCAAGGGTACCACCTCGATACCTGCATAGCTGGAAGCAACCTTCGTCATCAGCTGGATGGCATCGGGCTTATTGTTCTCAATGCCGATGAATGCCTTGTTCACCTTTACCGCCTTCATCAGAATGGATACACCTACCATAATTTCTTCCGCATGTTCCAGCATCAGCTGATGGTCGGCAGTCAGATACGGTTCGCACTCTACGGCGTTGATGATGACACACTCTGCCTTGAATGCAGGAGGAGGACACAACTTGACCTGCGTAGGGAAGCATGCACCGCCCAGACCTACGATACCGGCATCAGCGATTTTCTTCACGATTTCCTCGGAGGTCAGACTGCATTCCTTCACCAACGTTTCGGAACGGTCAATGGATTCTTCCCATTCATCCCCTTCTACGTCAATGAATATAGCAGGCTTGGCGTAACCGCTGGCATCGACAATCGTGTCAATCTTAGCGACTTTCCCGCTGACAGACGAATGAATGGCTGCTGATACAAAACCGCCGGGCTCGGCAATCTTTGTACCCACTTTCACAACATCACCTTTGGCAACGATAGGCTTGGCAGGAGCACCGATGTGCTGTCCCAGCAAGATAGCGGCCTTGGCCGGAATCTCTGCCTTGATGATAGGCTGATGTGCTGAAAGTTTATTTTCGTGTGGATGGACTCCACCAATTGAAAATGTCTTCAACATACAATTCTGTATTTTTAGTCGTTTATTTACTTTATTAATTCATACCTCAACTTGGGAAGTCTAAACCTCTGCTTTAGGAGTCTCAACCTCAGCTTTAGGAACTGCAACCTTTACTTGGGGAGCTGTATCGTCAGCCTTCGGTTTGCGCGGCGGGAAGTTGAGGGCAATGATTGTGTTTTGCGGACAAGCTTCCTCGCACTTGCGACAGGATTTACACTTATTGGGGTCAATGTAAGCCAGATTGTTTTCCAGCGTGATAGCCTCGAACGGACAAACCTTCACACACTTGCCGCAACCGATACATGCCACGGTACAAGCCTTGCGTGCTACGGCCCCCTTGTCCTTGTTTACACACTGTACGTAAATACGACGTGATTTCTTGCCTTGAGGACGGATTTCAATAATAGATTTCGGACAAGCCTTGGCACAAGCTCCACAAGCCGTACACTTTTCCTCATCCACTTCGGGAAGTCCGGTCTCCGGATTCATGTGGATAGCATCGAACTGGCAGGCAGCCACACAGTCGCCGCATCCCAGACAGCCATAACTACAACCCGTTTCACCACCATAGAGAGAAGCCGCAATGGCACAACTCTTGGCGCCATCGTATTGGTTCACACGAGGACGGTTGGCACAAGTTCCATTACATCTCACCACCGCAACCATAGGTTCGGCAGCAGCGGCATCCAAGCCCAGAATCTCGGCAATCTTTGTCATGACGGGCTGTCCACCCACCGGACAAAGTTTACCATCCAGCGAACCTGCCTTTACGCAAGCATCTGCAAATCCGCTACAACCGGGGTAACCACATCCACCGCAATTTGCCTGGGGAAGCACCTCTGCTACCTGGGCAATCCGCGGATCTTCATACACGGCGAATTTCTTGGAAGCCACGTAAAGAATAGCGGCCGATACCAGCGCTATAACTCCCAATGAAATCACTGCAATCAGAATTACATTCATAAATTAGTTGTTTATTAATTATTTGTTTTATTATTAGTTAGTTCATCGGTCGTACGGAGAATGAGAACTTCTTACCCATCCGCGACTTGTTCAGCCACAATATATAATAATAAGGTATAAGAAGTGCCAGCGAACAAAGTGCAGAACGCAGCTCGTCATTCCAGATAGCCATAAAGACAAACAGTGAGATTATCAGAATAAGGAAAGGAAATATAAAGGCAAACAGAACTGCCATCACTCCCATTGAAAGTTCGCCCGTCACCCATACACGGTCACCGGGCTGGTAGGATGCGGCATTGGCATCGGCCACATCGACAAGTTTCTCTTTCGTATCCGCAGAGGTACAATGCCCCTTGACACTACACGAAGCGCACGCTGAAGTCTGGATGATTCTCACTTGGAGATGAGAACCGTTTATGTTTTCCACAATACCTTGATGTTTTATAGTATTCGCCATTTTGCAAAGTGTGCATTACAAATCGCGGCAAATTTACGCATTATTTGTGAACTGCAAACCTTTCCTATGCATTTTCTGTGTTCGTAAACGTGCTTTTTCTATGTTTTTATGTTTTTTCACCTGCCACAGACTACAAAAAGACAAAAAACAGACGGTCTGTCAAGGAAAAACAGACCGTCTGACTAACCAAAACAGATAATCTGTTCACTCCGAACAGACCATTTGTTTATTTACCATTTATAATTGATACCGAAACTGAGCAATTCTTTTACCTGAAAATAGCTGTCCCCTTCCGTCGGCTTGGCACTGTCGTCATAGCGGGCGTGCACATAGAGCTTGGTGGAAAGATAGCGGTTCAGCACAAAGTTCACCGTGTTTTCCCATTCAATACGTGTCCACTCATAACTGGTCTGGAAGTCCAAGCGGGAATCCAGCGTGATGGAAGGAATGATGGTCCATGAAAGTGTAGGCTGTATCTGCGAACCGAAGTTATGCTTCACGCATTTGCCCTCATCAAGACCGAAACTCACTTCATTCACCCCCTTATTTCCTACATAGCGCAGCATGTACGTCAGCGGAGCCATGAAAACGGACAAGCTGAATTTCTGCTTCTTCAACTTGTAGTCCATACCGATACTGCTTGACCAGTCCGCCGGAGCAAAGAAAGCCGAAACCAGCTCTTCACTGTTGGCCTTGTAGCCATTGCAGAACTGGGTCTTAAACTCAGTCGTGATGGTATAATACCACTTGGACGCAGCCTGAATACCCAGTTTACTGTACAGCCGGAGTTGGTCGGTGCTTACCAGATAGTTATGAAACTCGTCGGAAGGTGCGGAACTGAAGCCCAGCTTGGCATCGAGCAGATTTTCCCACTGCATCTTTTCACGGTCATTATAGTTGGCAAACAGTTGCAGGTTGGCAAGCACGGCGTTAGTGCTCTCACCTCCCTTGTACCAGTTGTCGGAGATATAGTTCTGGGTAATCTGCAATGAACCGTTTCCACCGGTCACCCACCAGTTGGGCTTGTGGATAATCACGTCGGCTTCCTCCTTCACTCCCACCATATTCTCTTGTGCAAACAGTTTCACGACGGACGGCTTGGAAGAAACCTCCTTCTCTATATTATCCTTGAATATCTTCCCTTTCATCACCTCCTTCTCGGTCATTACAACCAGATTGGGACAATTCACATACGTGTTCAGCAGCGTACGGTCCACCAGTTTGTTGGCTCGGTCCTTTGAGGTAAAACTCAGTGTGTCGAACGGCAACATCTCGCGCGTCAGGGCAGGCACCGTATCAGGCACCTGGAAATGCCAGTCCACCTTGGAAAGGCGTCTCATGGGGGCATAATAATAGGTAAGGGGAAGGAACAACCTATAGTAGTTCGGATTGGAAGGTATATAACGCTCCGGAGTCGTGGGGTCATTCAAATAATCCAGCACTCCGATATACCTTTCATATAATATGGAAACAGTATCCAGCCTGTACCCCATACCTTCCGGTTTCAATTTCAGAATCATGTATTCTTTCATTATATCCGGCAAGGTGTCGGCTTTGGCAGTTGTTTCCTGTTCACTGTTCTTCGAGGCGGTATCCAGCGTATTCTGTGCCATCACCGACGAAGAAATCATCGTAGCAATTAACCAAAATGCAATGTGTCTATTCTTCATAATGCCCTAAAGTCTATGTTTCGAGCGCAAATTTAGCTTAAAATGTTTAGAAAACATAGAAAAGCCATAAGAAAAAGGCAAGAAGGACTTTCTTCGATGAAATCGTATTTTTTAATAATTGTTTCATCGAAACTTTCTCTACTTCCTCTTTTTTTTATAATTTTGCGCTTTTTAAGTTCTACGTGTACTGACGGGAGCAGTGCGCACCCTGAACGACAAGCCGTATAGGCTCTTGGCATTAGATTAAACAATTAATAAAATAATATAGTTGTGGGAGAAACAAAGTATATTTTCGTCACCGGTGGTGTTGCCTCTTCATTAGGTAAAGGTATCATCTCATCCTCCATCGGTAAATTGCTGCAAGCAAGAGGTTACAAGGTAACCATCCAGAAGTTTGACCCGTACATCAACATCGACCCGGGTACACTGAACCCTTATGAACACGGCGAATGCTACGTTACCGTGGATGGCCACGAAGCCGACCTCGATTTGGGCCATTACGAACGCTTCCTGGGCATCCAAACCACCAAGGCCAACAATATCACGACCGGACGCATCTACAAAAGCGTCATCGACAAAGAGCGCCGGGGTGACTATCTGGGAAAGACCATCCAGGTTATTCCCCATATTACAGACGAAATCAAGCGTAATGTAAAACTGCTGGGAAACAAATACAAATTCGACTTTGTTATTACCGAGATTGGCGGTACAGTGGGTGACATCGAGTCTCTGCCCTATCTGGAAAGCATCCGTCAGCTGAAGTGGGAACTGGGAAAAGACGCCTTGTGCGTACACCTTACTTATGTCCCCTACCTGGCAGCTGCCGGTGAGCTGAAGACCAAGCCCACCCAGCACTCCGTAAAGGAACTGCAAAGTGCCGGTATCCAACCCGATGTCCTCGTACTGCGTACGGAACATGAGTTGAGTACCACCCTGCGCAAGAAAGTGGCTCTGTTCTGCAATGTGGACGAAAATGCCGTGGTGCAGAGCATCGACGCGCCTACCATCTACGAGGTGCCCATCTTGATGCAGAGCCAGGGACTGGACGTTACCATTTTGAAGAAAATGGGACTTCCCGTCGGCGACACTCCGGGACTGGGACCGTGGCGCGCTTTCCTCGAACGCCGTCACAAAGCCGAAGAGACTGCCCCGCTGCACATCGCATTGGTGGGCAAATATGACTTGCAGGATGCCTACAAGTCCATCCGCGAGGCCCTTTCACAAGCAGGAACCTACAATGACCGCAAGGTGTCGGTAGACTTCGTGAACAGTGAAAAGCTGACGGACGAGAATGTGGCAGAAGCCTTGAAAGGTATGGCAGGCGTACTTATCGGTCCGGGCTTCGGCGAACGCGGCGTTGCCGGCAAGTTCGTAGCCATCAAATATGCGCGTACACACGACATCCCCACCTTCGGTATCTGTCTGGGTATGCAGTGCATCGCCATTGAATTTGCCCGTAATGTACTGGGCTACGCCGATGCCAACTCACGTGAGATGGATGAAAAGACACCGCACAATGTTATCGACATCATGGAAGAGCAGAAGTCCATCACCAATATGGGTGGAACCATGCGTCTGGGTGCCTATGAATGTGTTCTGCAGAAAGGCAGCAAGGCATACGAGGCATACGGTACCGAGCATATCCAGGAGCGTCACCGCCACCGCTACGAATTCAACAACAGCTTCAAGGAGGCCTACGAAGCAGCAGGCATGAAGTGTGTGGGTATAAACCCCGAATCGGATCTGGTAGAAATTGTCGAAATACCCGCATTGAAGTGGTTTGTCGGTACCCAGTTCCATCCCGAATACAGCAGTACGGTATTGCATCCGCACCCGCTGTTCGTAGCATTCGTGAAGGCCGCCATCGAAAATGAAAACGAAAAGAAATAATTTGTAATAAGTAATTTGTAATCAACAAAGAATGGATAAAAATACCATCACAGGTCTTGTTCTGATAGCGATATTGTTAGTAGGTTTCAGCTTTCTGAGCCGTCCCAGCCAGGAGCAGTTGGAAGCACAGCAACGTTACTACGACTCCATAGCCCAGGTGCAACAGCGCGAAGCCGACTTGAAAGCCAAGGCGGAAGCAGCCCTGGCCAACGAAAGCGGAGCGGAAGCAAGCGTTGACTCCACTGCCCTCTTCTTCGACGCCCGTCAAGGAACCAACTCGCAGGTAACCATCCAGAACAACCTGGCAGAAATAACCGTAGATACAAAAGGCGGGCGCATAGCTTCGGCCACGCTGAAGGAATACATGGGACAAGACAAGACGACCCCCGTCACACTGTTCAGCGGCAATGACGCTTCCATGAATTTCCTCTTTTACAACAAGAAAGAGACTATCCAGACGGAAGACTATTATTTCACCGCAGTAAACCGTACGGACAGTACCGTCACCATGCGTTTGTCGGCAGACAGCAACAGCTATATCGACTTTACCTACAGCATGCACAATGACACATACCTGATAGACTTTACTATCCAGGCAGTCAATATGGAAGGCAAGCTGGCCGCCACCAACAATTATGTGGACATCGAGTGGTCTCAGCGTGCCCGTCAGATAGAGAAGGGTTACACCTACGAGAACCGTCTGGCTGAGCTGACTTACAAAATCGCCGGAGAGGGTACCGATTATCTGTCTGCCAACAAGAACGACGAAAAGGAAGTTCCGGAACGCCTGGACTGGATTGCTTTCAAGAACCAATTCTTCTCTTCAGTATTTTTGGCAGATGCCGACTTTGAAAAGACCAAACTGAGTTCCAAGATGGAGACTCAAGGCAGCGGCTACATTAAGGACTATTCTGCGGAGATGAGCACGAAGTTCGACCCTGCCGGCAAGGAACCTACCCAGCTGTTCTTCTACTTCGGCCCCAATCACTACAAGACTCTGACCGCACTCGACAAGGGGCGTGACGAGAAGTGGGAGCTGAACCGTCTGGTCTATCTGGGCTGGCCGCTCATCCGCTGGATAAACAAATGGTTCACCATCAACATCTTCGACTGGTTGTCCAGTTGGGGGTTGAGCATGGGTATCGTACTGTTGTTTATGACGTTAATCGTAAAAGCTGTAGTATTCCCCGCAACGTGGAAAACCTACATGTCATCCGCCAAGATGCGCGTACTGAAACCGAAAATCGACGAGATAAACAAGAAGTACCCCAAGCAGGAAGATGCCATGAAGAAGCAGCAGGAAGTGATGGGCCTCTACAGCCAGTACGGAGTCAGTCCGATGGGCGGATGTCTGCCGATGCTGATACAGTTCCCTATCTTGATGGCCTTGTTCATGTTCGTGCCGAGTGCCATTGAACTCCGCCAGCAGAGCTTCTTGTGGGCAGACGACCTTTCCACTTACGATGCGTTCATCAACTTCCCGTTCCATATCCCGTTCCTGGGAAGCCACCTCAGCTTGTTCTGCCTGCTGATGACGGTTACCAACATATTGAACACGAAGTACATGATGCAGCAACAGGATACGGGTGCCAATCCGCAGATGGCTGCCATGAAGTGGATGTCATACCTGATGCCTATCATGTTCCTCTTCATATTGAACGACTATCCTTCGGGATTGAACTATTACTACTTCATCTCTACGTTAATCAGTGTGGTAACAACGCTCATCATGCGCAAGACAACCAATGAGGAAGCCCTTCTTGCTCAGTTGGAAGCCAACAAGAAAGACCCGAAGAAGATGAAGAAAACCGGTTTCGCCGCCCGTCTGGAAGCCATGCAGAAACAGCAGGAACAGATGATGAAAGAGAGACAGAACAAAAAGTAGTAAGACTACCGTTCAAGATATTCTTTTGCAGAAAGCCGGACAATGACATTTGCCCGGCTTTCTTATCCTTACACCAACGAAAAAATTCACAGACTCTAAATTATGCAGACTAAATACACCTACAAACAGATCTGGCTTATAGCCTACCCCATCCTAATCAGCCTCCTTATGGAGCAACTGATAGGTATGACGGACACTGCCTTCCTCGGGCGTGTGGGCGAAGTCGAACTGGGAGCATCTGCCATCGCCGGTGTCTTCTACATGGTCATCTTCATGGTTGCCTTCGGTTTCAGCATCGGGGCACAGATACTCATTGCCCGGCGCAACGGCGAACGGCAGTATAAGGAAATCGGTGACTTGTTCTATCAGGGCATCTATTTCCAAGTCGGAATGGCGGCAGTCATGTTCCTGCTATCCTATTGCTTCTCACCGATTATCCTGAAACGCATCGTCGCTTCGGAACATATCTACGAAGCAGCCACCAGCTACCTGCATTGGCGTGTATTCGGTGCCTTCTTCTCGTTCAGCGCAGTCATGTTCCGTGCCTTTTTCTTGGGAACCACCCAGACCAAGACACTGACACTGAACTCCATCGTCATGGTGTTGAGCAATGTCGTATTCAACTATATCCTGATTTTCGGTAAATTCGGTTTCCCAGCGCTCGGCATTGCCGGAGCCGCCATCGGCTCCTCACTGGCCGAGCTGGTTTCGCTGTTATTCTTCATCCTCTATACCCGCAGCCGCATCGACTGCCGCAAGTACGGGCTGGATCGTATTCCTAAGTTCCGGCTGGACGTATTGAAACGGATGCTGAACGTCTCTTTCTGGACCATGATACAGAATTTCTTCTCCCTCTCCACCTGGTTCCTTTTCTTCCTTTATGTGGAGCATTTGGGAGAGCGCTCGCTGGCAGTGACCAACATTGTCCGCAACGTGTCCGGCATACTGTTCATGGTACTCATGGCGTTTGCCTCTACCTGCGGGTCACTGGTCAGCAATCTCATCGGTGCAGGCCACTCCGATTGCGTGGCAGGCACCATCCGGCAGCACGTACGCATAGCCTACGTCTTCGTACTTCCGCTGGCATTGCTTTTCGCGGTGTTCCCCAAGCTGATTCTGGGAATTTATACCGACATACCCGACCTGCAGGACGCTGCCGTACATTCGCTCTGGGTGATGTGCTCCACCTATCTG
>NZ_JBCNZM010000152.1:0-10081 GCF_040227615.1 Bacteroides sp. RTP31139st1_H2_RTP31139_211217
ACCTTGAAGCCGGACAATCTCCACAGCAAGCCCGGGAAATTGAGATTCACAAGACACCGGAGATGTTGCAACAGATGTTCGACGCCTACAACATCCACCAACGTCCCAAAGCGTTCTTCTCCCCCTCTGCCCTCAATGCCTATCTGGACTGCCGCCTGAAATTCTACTACCGATACGTAGCCGGCCTGAAAGCTCCCGATGAAGTAAGCGCCGAGATAGACTCCGCCCTCTTCGGCACCATCTTCCACCGTTCCGCCGAACTGGTGTACAACGAACTGACAGCCAACGGACGGGAGATACGTAAAGACGACCTGGAACAATTACTGAAAGACGATGTTCGCCTGCAAGCCTATGTGGACAATGCTTTCAAAGAAAAGTTCTTCCATGTGCCCCTTACGGAGCAACCGGAGTATAACGGTACGCAGCTCATCCATTCCAAAGTCATCGCCTCTTACCTGCGCCAGCTCCTGCGCAATGACCTGCAATACGCCCCGTTCCGTATGGAGGGCATGGAACAGGACGTCAGAGAAATGATGGAAATAGATACTCCGCAAGGAAAGCTTGCCTTACAGATAGGCGGTACCATCGACCGCCTGGACAGCAAAGGAGACACGCTACGTATCGTGGACTACAAGACAGGCGGTACTCCCAAGACTCCCGAAAATATAGAACAACTGTTTACTCCCGCCGACAACCGTCCCAACTATATTTTCCAGACGTTTCTGTACGCCGCCATCCTCTGCCGCAAGCAATCGCTGAAGGTAGCCCCTTCCCTGCTCTACATCCACCGGGCAGCTTCCGAAAGCTACTCCCCGGTCATCGAAATGGGAGCGCCACGACAACCCAAGGTACCGGTCAACAACTTCGCTTTCTTCGAAGACGAGTTTCGCGAACGGCTGCACGGACTCCTGCAGGAGATATTCAGCCAAGAAGAAACATTCAGCCAAACAGAGGATACCCGGAAATGTGAATATTGCGATTTCCGCAGTCTGTGTAAGAGATAAAAAACAGACCATCCGTTCATAAGAAACAGATGGTCTGTACGACCGTAACAGACGGTCTATTTGAGTCTGACGGATGGTCTGTTTTACTTCAACGGACCATCCGTTCTATTTTCTTCGTTATCACTTCTTCACCGGAATAGAGAAGCTGAATATGGAGCCTTCGCCTTCCTTGGAAGTAAACCACAGTTTACCGCCATTCTTCACGACAAAATCCTTGCATAGCAACAAGCCCAGTCCCGAGCCTTCTTCGTTGTTCGTGCCGAACGTGCTGAAATGCGTATCAGTATGCAACAACTTCTTCTGCCCCTCCTCGCTGATGCCACAGCCATAATCCTGGACGCTGACAACTGCCATACCATCTACTTCCTCCATCTTCACCAGTACCTCTGAGTTCTCCTTACTGAACTTAATGGCATTACTCAACAAGTTACGGACCACTGTCTTCAGCATGTCAATATCAGCGTTGACCATCATTTTTTCCGGTTTCATCTCGCGGATTCTTATCTTCTTCAGGCTTGCCACCATACTGAAAATCTCAATGACACCGTCTGTCACTTCGACGAGGTCCACATCCTGATAAACCACGTTCAACTTACCGATTTGACTCTTTGTCCATTTCAGCAGGTTATCCAGCAATGAAAACACATCCTCCGTAGTCTGATTAGCCATCGTCAGAAGCTCGTACATTTCGGCGCCAATTTTCTCAGATGGCAAGTTCAATATCAGCATATTCAGCACCATTTTGATGGATCCCATCGGAGAACGTAAGTCATGGGCAATCACCGAATAAAGCTTGTCACGCCCGGCAATAGTACGTTGCAGTTCTTCCGTCTTACTCAAAATCAACCGTTTGGCAGCTACCAAAGATATTTGGTGGGTAACACGGATAATCAATTCCTCCTTATTGAAAGGCTTAGAGATGAAGTCATTCGCGCCAACCTGAAACCCCTTCACAATATCTGCCGTACTATTCAGTGCGGTCAGAAAGATGATTGGAATATCAGCTGTATTCGGATTTGACTTTAAATGTTGAGCTACTTCAAAACCACTCATGTCCGGCATCATTACGTCAAGCAAAACCAAATCAGGATTTTCCTTTTCCACCTGTTCCAACGCTTGCCGCCCGTTACTTGCAGTAGCAATCGCGAATTTCTCATTTGTCAAAAGCACTTTCAACAATAAAACGTTTGACATCACATCGTCAACGATGAGAATCTTGTATTCGGAAGGATTTATTTCCATGTTCATCTTTCTATATTGTTTTTCCCGTTATCAAAATTACTATTTAGTTAGGAACGATATTCCTTAAAATACTCTATTATATACTGTAAACCCTCTTCCAGCTCTATAGTCGGTTCCCAGCCCAACTTTTCCTTTGCCAGAGTGATGTCCGGCTGACGCTGTTTGGGATCATCATGAGGCAGTGGCTTGAAAATCAGTTTCGACTTGGAATTCGTCAGCCTAATGACCTTTTCCGCCAGTTCCAATATGGAGAATTCATTCGGATTTCCCAAGTTTACCGGACCGATAAAATCGTCCTCCGTGTTCATCATCCGCACCATACCTTCTATACAGTCATCTACATATTGGAAACTTCGCGTCTGATTACCCGAACCGTATATTGTAATATCCTGGTTCTGCAATGCTTGAACCACGAAATTGGAAACCACCCGTCCGTCATTCGGCAACATCCGAGGACCGTTCGTATTGAATATACGGATAATCTTGATCCGCACTCCATTCTGGCGGTGATAGTCCATAAACAATGTCTCGGCACAACGCTTCCCTTCATCATAACAAGAACGGAGGCCAATTGGATTTACATTTCCCCAATAACTTTCCACTTGGGGATGAATAACGGGGTCACCGTACACTTCGCTGGTAGAAGCCTGCAATATCTTGGCATTCGTCTTTTTGGCCAGCCCCAGCATATTGATGGCGCCCAATACAGAAGTCTTGATGGTTTTAATGGCATCATATTGGTAGTGGATGGGAGAAGCAGGACAAGCCAGATTATAGATTTCGTCCACATCTGCCTCATAAGGGGTTTCCACATCATGCAGTACAAATTCAAAGCGGGGATTGCTCTTCAGATGAGTGATATTTCCTTCCGAACCGGTGAAAAGATTATCCAGACAAATCACCTGATGCCCGTCGTTTATCAATCGGGTACAAAGATGAGAACCTATAAAACCAGCACCGCCACTAACCAAAATTTTCTTCATGTAATGTTTTTTATAGTGCCTTAAAGCACATAGGACCTATTCTGTTTGTTTTGATGCTGACAAATGTAGGCGATTTGACTAAATTATGCAAGTTTGCAACGAAATATTTCACTTGTTAATGAATATAAAGAGGCAGATTAAAAAATCCACCCCTGAAATATTCATTTATTTATCCGCCACATACTCTTCTTTCTTATCCGGAATGCTGAAGTTCTTGTTCGCAAACAAGTCTGCCAGACCCGAAATTTGCTTTAAACGCAACACTTCGTCGCGATCCATTCCGATATTCTTCATTATCCATTCATCAGACATACCGGCTCTGTCCAATTCCGCAACAATATGGCACATCAACTCGATATTATGCGTACCACGGGCACGATTATGACGGATAGTGGACGCCATACGGTTGGAAAGTTCCTTGTCAATCACGACCACGGGAAGCAACCCGTTTTCGCGCTGATAAATTCTTTTGGATGTCTTCAACACCTGATAACGGTGGTAACCGTCCACCAGGATGTAGTTATCCTCTTCCTCATCATAGTAACAGACACAAGGCATGGTGAAACCATCTTCCCAGATGGAAAGCTCCAGAAGCTTCATTTCGGGCGGTGCCACTACATTCGGATTGTAATCGTTTGCTTGTATTTTCTCTATTGGAATTGCCCTTACGTTATATACCGGACTTTTATCTACGCTCATAACATCATATTTTTGAATTGTTCCATTATCTTGTCTCTTTTGTATGCCTCTTCCTTGTTCAAGGCAAAACCCATGTACTTGCAGGCATGGTCATTCTTCAGGATGCATATGCACATCCGCTTATAAGTGGGAATTTCCCGGAATTCCGCGATGTCAATATCATCCAGATAATCCATGCGCACCGGCTTCTTGTTTGTCTTGTAATTCGTGATATTTATCACTTCAATGGACACTCCTGCATCCCTCAGCTTCTGGATGGTCTCGTCAGCCAGACACCCCCCTTTTGTACGCCAGAATTCAATGCTGACGGTAAGCTTTTTCAAGTAGTTCCTCCGGGTCTCTTCCGGCAAGGTGGAAAGCAGGAACTGCATAAAGCCTTTCCACGTATACCCTTCGGGCAGTCGGACCGTCTGCCACCCCATAGCACGCGTCCCTCCGTAAATACCGGTAAAGTTCACCCCGTTGACCCGCCCTATCATTCTTCCCCAAGTATTCGGGTCGATGACACGATACAGCTTCAGGCTCTCTTGTGCCTCACAAAGAAAAGGGCTTGCCACACGCTGGCGTTCGATATTGACTCCGGCTTTATAATATAGGTCATACAAATGGTTATAGTCAAAGCCGAATTTGCCATTGGCTGTCCAGATATCCGTCGTCTTCCAATCATAAATGGGATAAGCATTGAAAATGTCATTGCCTATCTTCGAGGTCCAGCGGTAATTGTGGTACATCTGATACTTCCGGTTCAGATGGATGCTGCGCCAGCGGTTAAAACTCTCTTGCGTACGGATGCCTATGAGAAAGCAGGCACGCACTCCATCCTTCTTCTCATGCAGCCATTTGGCAAAGTGCATCTGGAACTCATAATCCCACATTTCGGGAGTGTAGAAAGGAAACGTCTCTTTAGTGAGGCAGCCTTTCGGCATCTTCCTTACCCAAATGTCCTCCAAATCCTCCTGCCACGGACGCCAGTAACTCTGGTACATCGACGTACAAGTCGTTACACGGAAAGGCACACAAACACGATACACCTCCAATATATCCTTATTCGCCTCCAATACCCGGTCCACATAATCAATGGTCATGCTGTACTGTATCTCATAGTCCATATGGAATACACACAGTTTACGGTTCAGCCGGTTCCGGCGGATATAGTCTATGCACAAATTCAGCAACACTCCACTATCTTTTCCTCCCGAAAAAGAGACGCATATCGTGTCAAATTCCCTAAAAATCACATCAAGACGTTCTTGCGCCAGTTCATACACATTTTTGGGTGTAGCCATAATTATCTGTTTTTCTTCATTTTCACATAACGGGTCCATACCTTGTCTTCCAAAAAGCCCAGCTCGCTGAAGACATCCCTATCTTCAACAAAGCTAACAGCCGTCAGACTACTCTCCTCGCCCTGCTTCTCAAGTACCTTTTCCAGAAGCAATTTTAGCGTGTCAACATTCCTTTCCTTAATATAATAGTTGTTGATGACACATTCATACTTCTTGTGCTCCACCGGCACAAAACCTACAACATGTTTATTATCCAGAGCAACAAACCACTCGTACTCTTCCGATGTCCGGAAAGGGTAATTGTAGTTCTGTTTCAGCACTTCCGGGCTCATAACCAAAGGGGCTACAAGCTCATACAGCTTTTTATCCGTACCATGTAATTGCACTATCTGTATCATATCTACATTTATATTATTTGTAATTACGTGTTAAAGATAAAGCTTATTTACGACGGAATATTCTCCTTTTAAATAGATTTAAGAATATAGCCCTGTAATATAAAATATTAATAAATAAATATTATCCCCCTAATTTGTATATGTTGATTAATTTGGGTTTCTTTGCAAAAGAAAGTCACCCGAAGAGAAATAATGAAATATTTACTGCTTTTTATGACCTTTGCCAAGATAGGAATGTTCACTATCGGTGGCGGATACGCTATGATACCTCTCATTGAACGGGAAATCGTAAAAAAGAGATGGATGAGTAAAGAAGATTTCATGGAAATGTTTGCGTTGACCCAGTCACTTCCCGGTGTTTTTGCTGTCAATATATCCATATTCGTCGGCTACAAGCTGCATAAAGTAAAAGGTAGCCTGGTGTGTGCACTTGCCACAATCCTCCCCTCTTTTGTCATCATGATGCTGATAGCCATGTTCTTCGCTCATTTTCAGGACAACCAGGTGATGATACGCATCTTTAACGGTATCCGTCCGGCAGTAGTCGCACTGATTGTGATACCCTGCATTTCGGCTGCACGGGCACTGAAGCTGAAGTATTGGCAACTGGTGCTTCCAGCCATCGCCACCATACTCATCTGGCAATTCGGGCTATCCCCCGTATACATTGTCCTTGCAGGAATTGCAGGAGGAATGCTCTATACATTATGGTTAAAAGATAAACTGAGAAAATTACAGATATGATTTATTGGCAGCTGATATTGGTATATCTAAAAATCGGAATGTTCGGTTTCGGAGGCGGTTACGCCATGTTGTCCCTCATCCAATATGAGGTGGTGGACCACCATCACTGGCTCACCCTGCAACAATTCACGGACGTAGTGGCCATCTCGCAGATGACGCCTGGTCCGATAGGCATCAACAGTGCCACCTATGTGGGCTATGCAGTTACTCAAAGCGTGTGGGGAGCTGTCGTGACCACCATTGCAGTATGTCTTCCCTCGTTCATCCTGGTATTGCTCATCTCTTACTTCTTCGTGAAATGCAAGGACAACAAATACATCAAGGCGGCAATGTCGGGACTGCTGCCCATGTCCGTATCATTGATAGCTGCTGCTGCCCTATTGCTGATGAACAAGGAAAATTTCATAGATTACAAAAGCATACTTATCTTTGCAGCCGCTTTCGGCGTGACGTGGAAGTGGAACCTCCACCCTATCTTACTGATAATCCTTGCCGGAGTCGCAGGCTTCCTTCTATATTGAAGAAGCGGTAGAGACGGACACCATCTTGCGGGCATATGCCCACACCACGCAATAGGCAACCAGCGGTACGATGAACGCCCACACCATCGTCGTATGGTCTGCCACCAGTCCCATCAACAGCGGACCTACCACGCCTCCCACGGGAGACATCATCAGGAAAGAGGAAGCCCTCTTGGTATGGTTGCCCAGCCCGCGCAAGGAAAGTGCAAAAATCGTGGGAAACATAATAGCCTCAAATGCATATCCGCACAACAGAGCTGCAAGCGACACCATTCCTACATCCAGCAACACCAACAAGGTAGTCATCACAGTGCCCGTAGCACAAACCAGCAACATCTTCTCGGCACGCACACGTCCCATAATCCAGCTACCGGCAAAACGTCCTAACATAAATAATCCCAGTCCACCGAAAGAAAGCACTACGGAAGCTTCGCGGGCATTCATCCAATTCTGCTCCACCACGTAGTTGATGAAGAAGCTGTTGATGGAAATCTCGCCGACCTCATAGGCAAACAAGGCTATCAGCCCGAAAATGAAAAGCCGGTGTGACCACAATCCGACCTTATTACCAGCTTCGTCCACCTCCACACTATGTTCAATCTCGGGCAACTTGATTCTTGAAAAGACCAACGCTACCAGCAACACAATTACCCCCATGCAGATATAGGGCAATGCGACATTACCCGAGCCCGTCTGCCCATCCTTCGAGAAGAGCAGCAGTCCAGCCAGTACTGGTGCACAGATACATCCCAGACCGTTGAAGGATTGCGCGAAATTCAGCCGGCTGGCAGCAGTTTCCTTTGCGCCCAATTCTGTGGCATAAGGATTGGCGGCAGTTTCAAGAAACGTCAGTCCACAGCCTATCACGAACAATGCAAACAAGAAAAGATTAAAAGACAGATAATGCTGCCCGGGGATAAAGAGCAGCGAACCGACGCCGTAAAGCAACAGACCGAATACCACACCCCGGCGGTATCCGAAGCGACTGATGAAAAATCCTGCAGGAATGGCCATAATGAAGTATCCCATATACATCGTCATCTGTATAAAGGCCGAATGTGTCTTCGTGATATCCAGTATCTCTTGAAAGTGCTTGTTCAGTACATTCAGAATGGCATGGGCAAATCCCCACAAAAAGAAAAGAGAGGTAATCAAAATGAAGGGCACAAGGTATTGTCTGCCCACCAATGGTATTCGTTTCTGTTTCATAATATGATAATTCCAGACAATCGTTGCAAGGCGATTGATAATTGCGGGTGCAAAGATAAACAAAACTCCCGGTCTTTACCCAACATTTTCCTATTCGCTATTGTACGGAGCAGCTTTTTCTCTAACTTTACTGCCATCATACAATGTTAAGCCATGAAAAATGCCATCCCACGATACAATTTCTACAAAACTAAGTACGGAAGCGAACTTCTGATAGATGTCGTTGATTTGCAGTATACCCGGAAATTCTTGACCCAGGGAAAAGTACATATTCTGACCTACTATGACATCACCTTCATCACAGAAGGAGAAGGAGAATTCACTATCGGTAACCGGACACACTTGGCAGCTCCCGGTGATGTATTCTTCTCCAAACCAGGTGAGGTGCGCAGTTGGGACACAGACCGTATCGGCAACGGTCATGCTCTAATTTTTGAGGATACCTTTTTGACCTCTTTCTTCAAAGACCCACTATTCGTGCAGCACCTCCCGTTCTTCCGAATGGGAAAAATGGTAGACAAACTCCAACTGCCGAACGGGCTCTATGCACGAATACTCCAACTTCTGCACGACATAAAGGTCGAAATCGACTCTTTCCACCCACACGATACGGGCATATTACGCGCCTTACTTTACGAAGTCCTCATGCTACTCAACCGTGCCTACTGCACCTCTATCCCTCCGGAGACGGGTAAGGAGCCACATAAAGATATCAGCAGCTTCCACCTCAGCCGATTCTTCGAATTGGTTGGGGAGCACTTCCGGGAGCAGCATTCTGTACAATTCTATGCCGATAAACTATGCATCACTCCCAACTATCTGAACGAAATCCTCTCTTCGGCCATAAACATCAACGCCAAGCAGTACATACTCAACAAGGTTACAGACGAAGCCCAGCGTCTGCTCACCTACACCGACCTCCCCATTTCAGAAATAGCCTCCGAACTCCATTTCTCAACCGTCTCCTACTTTGTACGTAGTTTCCGACAATGTATAGGGTATACTCCCCTCGCCTACCGGAAAATGGAGAAACCGTGAAAAGTGACATATCCTCCTTCTTTTTTATTGTACAAAAGTTCCACTTACCGGCTATCTTTGCCCTTGAAACAATAACCCATAAAAAAAACAAACAATGAGAGATGCAGAAAAAACAGTAGGAAACATGATTGACAAGGAAAAAACCATCTTTGTCGGTTCGGTGGATGCCGAAGGCTTTCCCAACATCAAGGCCATGTTGCAAACCCGCAAAAGGGAAGGGCTCAAACACATTTACCTATCAACGAACACCTCGTCGATGCGCGTTTCGCAATTTCTCAAAAATAACCGGGCATGCCTTTACGTCTGCAACACACGCTTCTTCAAGGGCGTAATGCTGCGCGGCACGATGGAGATACTGACGGACAGCACCAGTAAGGAAATGATATGGCAGGAAGGCGACACTATGTACTATCCCGAAGGAGTGACTGATCCCGATTATTGTGTCCTGAAGTTCACCGCCTTCTCCGGTAGGTATTACAGCGGATTTAAATCAGAAGACTTCACGATAGAATAAACGGGCCATCCGTTCCAGTCCATCAGCAAGCAGAGCCCGGGGACAAGCGATATTCAGCCGGATAAAGCCCTCTCCACCGGGACCGTACATCGTACCGGAATTGACCATCAGATGCTGTTGTTCTTGCAAACGCAAGGCGACAACATCTGAGCTGATACCGGAAGCACGGCAGTCTATCCAAACCAAATAAGTTCCTTCGAGTGGCAGCACGGGATATTGTGGTAACCGTTCCTTGAAAAAGCAGCAGAGGTATTCGTAATTCCCCCGCAGATATTTCCGCAAGGCATCGAGCCATTCCCCACCTTCGTTGTAAGCTGCCATTGTGGCGATTACGCCGAACGGATTGACGTCGCATACCTCGTTGATGTTAATGGCTCTGTCAATACGGCGGCGCACCTCTTCATCGGCTGCGATGATATTGGCGATTTGCAACCCGGCAAGGT
>NZ_JBCNZM010000152.1:10091-11757 GCF_040227615.1 Bacteroides sp. RTP31139st1_H2_RTP31139_211217
TTTTGCAAAAAGCGTTCGGACAAGGAGGCAAAGGGTGTGTAGTCATATCCTTCGTAAGTCAGTTCACAATGAATCTCATCCGCCACGACAAACACCTCATTCCGTAAACAAATATCACCTATATGCTGCAGTTCTTCCGGAGTCCAGACCCGTCCGACCGGATTGTGAGGATTGCACAGCAGCAGGATTTTTGCTTTCGGATCGGAAGCTTTCCTTTCAAGATCGGCAAAGTCGATTACGTAGCGGCCATCCTGATAAACGAGATTATTGGCAAACAACTCGCATCCGTCATTACGGATAGATGAGTAGAAACAATTATAGGCAGGAGTCTGAACGATGACTTTATCACCCGGCATGGCCAAGGCTTTGATAATGGCTGACAGAGCCGGCACGACACCACTCGTATAGATAATCCACCGGGAATCAACCTGCCAGCGATGCCGGTCATCGAACCACCGGACGACCGCATCATAATAGGCTTCGGGTACTTTTGTATAACCGAAAATACCGTGCGCCACCCGCTTTTGTAAGGCATCGATAATAGCGGGTGCTGTACGGAAATCCATATCTGCCACCCACATGGGCAGTACATTCTCCTCTTCGGGAGTATCCCATTTATAAGAATTCGTCCCGCGACGCGGGATGATTGTATCGAAATCGTATTTCATAATTTATCTTTTTATTCGCAACTTATAAATCCAGTTACCACTCCAAAGCCTGACAAGAAAAATCGCTCCCCGGAAACAAAGCTCAATACACATGGCAAGCCATACGCCCCGTAGCCCCATCGTAGGGGCAAGCCATGCTGCCAGTGTCAGCCGGACACCCCAGATACTGCCAAAATTCATCAGACTGGGAACAAATGTATTGCCCGCACCCACAAATACACCGTAGGCGACGATAGATGCCGCAAACATCGGCTCCGCAAAAGCTTCTATCCGCAGAATCCCGATTCCCAACATGCGGATTTCCTCCACAGGCGTCATCACTCCAATGATCTGAGGGGCTGCCACATACATCAGCACTCCCATGACTCCCATAATCAGCATCCCTGACCAAACGGTAATGTTGGCAAAACGCTTGAGTAACCGGATACGGTTTGCTCCAAGACTCTGGCCTACCAACGTCGTGGCAGCCTCCGATATACCGTAGCCGGGCATATAACAAAGGCTTTCAGCGATGATGGCAAATGAGTTGGCGGCAATGGCGACGATGCCGAGCGGTGCGACGATAACCGTCGTCATAATCTGCGCTCCGCAAATGGCAATATGCTCGAATCCCATTGGCAGGGAGATGCGGACAGCCTGGCGCAGCGTCTCTTTCCAGGGAAGAAAACTGCCCTGCCCCCCGGATAGTCTCAGCATGGACGAGCGACGGCAAAGATACCACATCATCCCACCGGCAGTGATAAGTTCGGCCAACACGGTTCCCAATACCGCACCTTCCACACCTAAACCTACGCCGGGAACGATGAACTCCCATCCCCACCAGTCTACCTGCCGTGTCGGGAAAATAAGGAAGAAGTTGAACACGACATCCCAAAAACACATCAGTACATTAAGCATACTGGGTACACGCATATTCCCACTACACCGCAACATGCCGCCCGCAAGGAAATTCAACTGTAAGGCGGGTAAGAAAAGTGAAAATATCCGGAAATAGAAGG
>NZ_JBCNZM010000153.1:0-7209 GCF_040227615.1 Bacteroides sp. RTP31139st1_H2_RTP31139_211217
CGGACCTGGTCTATCGCGCTCTTGTTTAGGGAAGAATTGATGAAGTGGGCTATCCCATCCTCTTCGCTGAAGTTACGCATCGCATCGACCTGATTCTTCATCAAGGCAATCAGAGGAGAAATCACGATACCCGTGCCCTCCATCAACAAGGACGGCAGTTGGTAGCACAAAGATTTTCCACCACCGGTAGGCATCAACACGAATGTATCATTACCCGCCAACAGATTCTCTATGATTGCTTCCTGATTTCCTTTAAATGTATCGAACCCGAAGTATTTCTTCAGCTGGTCTATCAAATTAATCTTCTTCCCTGCCATGATTCATTAGGTTGTTGTTTATTGAGTTAACTTTTAATAGTGGTACTCCGCCTTGTTTTCACAAAGAACCCTAACAAAGTTATAAACAACTTCTTAAATTTCAAGCATAATCCATCGAATATTTTTCAATAAAAAGTAAAATAGTCGGTTTTACCCCGTATTACCATCTGATTCTTAAGCACTTTGCAGTCGTGCTATATTTGCCTTTTCAAGCTGGCGCTTGGCGTAGTCCAACGTCACAACAAAATTGTCCTTCTGTTCTGACGGAATTTCGAACATGGCATCCATCATAATTGTCTCCACAATGGAACGCAAGCCGCGGGCTCCCAACTTATATTCTACCGCTTTATCCACGATATATTCAAATACAGCATCTTCAAACGTCAGCTTCACATTGTCCATCTCAAACAGTTTGATGTATTGCTTGATGATGGAATTCTTCGGTTCCGTAAGAATGGAGCGCAATGCCGCACGGTCCAACGGATTCAGATAAGTCAGCACCGGAAGGCGGCCGATAATCTCGGGAATCAGTCCGAACGACTTCAAATCCTGCGGAGCAATGTACTGCATCATGTTGCTCTTATCAATGGTTGCCGTATTGCGTACAGCGCTATACCCGACAACGTGCGTATTCAGCCGCTGGGCAATTTTCTTTTCAATGCCATCGAAAGCCCCACCGCAAATGAACAGAATATTCTTGGTATTGACCGGAATCATTTTCTGGTCGGGATGCTTGCGCCCACCCTGGGGAGGCACATTCACCACAGAACCTTCCAGCAGTTTCAGCAATCCCTGCTGCACGCCTTCACCACTCACATCACGGGTTATGGAAGGATTATCACCCTTGCGCGCTATTTTGTCTATCTCATCAATAAACACGATACCTTGCTCTGCCTCGGGCACGTTATAATCCGCCACCTGGAGCAGACGTGTCAAAATGCTTTCAATGTCCTCACCCACATAACCTGCCTCTGTCAGAACTGTTGCATCTACAATAGTAAAAGGAACATGCAGCAACTTTGCGATAGTACGCGCCAATAACGTCTTTCCCGTACCGGTACTGCCTACCATGATGATGTTCGATTTTTCAATCTCCACATCATCACCGCCGTCCTTCTGGAGCAGACGTTTGTAATGGTTGTACACCGACACAGACAAGAAACGCTTGGCATCGTCCTGACCAATGACATATTGATCGAGGAACTTCTTTATTTCTACGGGTTTAGGAAGTTCTTTCAGATTCAGCTTCGTGGCACTTGCCTTCTTGCCAGCCCCCAAAGCCTCCTGAGTAATCTCATAAGCCTGGGTGGCGCAACTGTCGCAGATATAGCCATTCATCCCCGTTATGAGAAATCCGACTTCATCTTCGGTGCGACCGCAAAAACTGCATCTATTTTTATTCTTTCTTGAATCTGCCATATTTATTTTTTAATCAAAACCTCATCTACCATACCATATTCTTTGGCCTCCTGGGCTGTCATCCAGTAGTCACGGTCAGAATCTGCCCATACCTTGTCAAAGGGAGTGTGGGAGTGGTCGGCGATAATGGTATAAAGTTCTTTCTTCAACTTCTGGATTTCACGTGCCGTGATTTCAATATCCGAGGCCTGCCCCTGGGCACCTCCCATCGGCTGGTGTATCATCACGCGGGAGTGGGTCAATGCGGAGCGTTTGCCTTCGGCACCGGCAACCAGCAATACGGCTGCCATGCTTGCCGCCATTCCAGTACAGATGGTAGCCACATCACTACTGATGAACTGCATGGTATCATAAATACCCAGACCGGCATATACCGAACCGCCCGGCGAATTGATATAGATGGAAATATCCTTGCCCGGATCCACCGAATCCAGATAAAGCAACTGAGCCTGCAAAGTATTGGCTGTATAGTCATCAACCTGCGTACCGAGGAAAATGATGCGGTCCATCATCAGACGGGAAAACACGTCCAACTGCGTTACATTGAGCTGGCGTTCCTCGAGGATATAGGGATTCAAATAGCCGGCTTGTGATTTAATCACATCGTCCAGCACCAAACTGTTCATACCAAGATGCTTGGTAGCGTATTTTCTAAAATCATCCATTTCTTTCTATTTTTTAATTTATAAGGATACAAAGAAACAAAAAAGAACACAGAGACACAAAAAAACACAGAGTTATAGTTTGTCAAACTCTGTGTTTCTTTATAAATTTTAGCCGTAGGCTCACATTACTCTTATGCAAACATCTTATTGAACTCTTCAGCAGAAACGTTCTTATGCTCCAGTTCCACCTGAGACTTCAATGCTGTAGCCAATTTAGATTCAACCACACGATTAACCAAGCCTTCTATGCTCTCTTTCTTCTTAAGCATTTCCTTTGAGTAGTTTTCCAGGATTTCTTCAGGCACACTCATCATACCATATTGTGCAAACTGTGCGCGGGTAGCTTCCTTAGCCATGTTTGTGATGTCTTCCTGCTCAACCTTGATATCATTGGCTTTCACCAGCTGTTCTTTAATCAGGTGCCAAGTCAGCTCTTCGATGCTCTTGTCATAGTTGTCCTCTACAAAGCTTTCTTCCTTGTCAGGATTGTTCAGACGCATAATGCGCTTCAGTAATGCATCCGGGAATTCCAGCTTGCCTACTTTCTCTGTCAGCATCTTACGTGCGTCAATCAAGAACTTATAGTCACTGTCTGCCACGAACTGGTTGGCAATAACTTCCTTCACTTTGGCACGGAATTCCTCTTCCGTTTTCACATTACCTTCGCCAAATACCTGGTCGAAAATTTCCTGAGTCAAGTCACCCGGAACGAAACGTGTGATTTCTTCTACCTGGAAGCTGAAATTGGATTTTACTTCGGGAGCAGCTTCCTTGTCAATCTTCAATAAAGAAGACAATTCGGCAGCATTTCCGTCCCAAGCAGTATTCGGATTGAATACAAGCACATCGTTCACTTTTGCACCGGCAAAGATAGCTTTCTGTTCATCATTTTTCATGTACGAAGGCATCATTACAGCACCTTCCACCTGAATACCACCCTCTTTGGTATTACCTTCTTCATCCAGTTCAGCAAGCAAACCTTTCAGCATGTCATTGTCCTCGTAAACGTCTACCTTGTCATACTTGCCGTTACGTTGAGTGTAAGCCTTGACCTGGTTATCCACCATTTCGTCTGTAACTTCAATAGTATAGTAATCTACCTTATCTTTTGCACTGACTTCAGCTTTAAATTCCGGAGCCAAAGCAATATCAAACAAGAATTCGAACTCTTCCATAGTATCGAAATCAATTTCCTGCTGCTTGTCTTCGTTGGGCAAAGGCTCGCCCAATATATTTACCTTATTGTCCTGGATATACTTATATACTGTTTCTGAAAGCAGCTTGTTCACCTCTTCAGCCAATGCAGACTTACCATACATTTTCTTAACTAAGCTCATAGGAACCATTCCCTTACGGAAACCGGGAATCTGTGCCTTCTGACGGAAGCTCTTCAATGATTTGTCTACTTTTTCCTGATAATCTGCTTTCTCAAGCTTTACAGTAAGCAGTGCGCTTACTTTGTCAATGTTTTGTAATGAAACGTTCATTCTGACAATTATTTATTTGATTTATACTTTGTTCCATATCTCAAATGGGCGTGCAAAATTAGCGTTATTCTTTCAATTATCAAAAGAACATTGCCGATTTATTTCAGTTTAATTCTTGGATAGAGCGGTAGAAGAGCCCAACCATCGGACTGACAACGGAGGACGTTTATGGGAAAGATACTCAGGGAAAAGACGATGATAAACCGAACCGTCCAGTTTCTATGAAGAGAAATGGGAGTTGCCCGAAGGCACGACAATCTACAAAAATAATTAAGGAAAAACATTGTTTATCCGAATTTTATGCGTTTCTTTGTCGCGGAATGATGGCGCATTAGTTTTTCGATTTCCATTACATGGTTTTTACTTCCGTTTTCAAGAACGCTTTTGTAAACTCTCTGTCGTTGTAATCCATTTATTATTCAGCCTTCCTTCCAAGAGAGTTTTATTCATTATATTTATTTTATCAATTTCATTATGAACATTTATGTTGGAAACCTTAACTACCGCGTTAAGGAGAGTGACCTGCAGAAGGCAATGGAAGATTACGGCACAGTATCTTCTGTAAAATTTATCAATGACCGCACCACCGGACGTTTCAGAGGCATCGCTTTTGTAGAAATGGAAGATGACGCTGCTGCAGCTAAAGCTATTGCCGAACTAGACGGTGCTGAATTCTTCGGCCGCCAAATGGTAGTGAAAGAAGCAAGACCTCCAAAATATTAATCATAGAGATTTAAGGAGAAATAAAAAAAGGCCACTGAATGAGTGGTCTTTTTTTATTTCTATCAATCGACAGTATCCGGGATTACTTCATAAAATCCTTGCGACGAAGTACGAAGCTATTACTCAGATACTTTTCACGTACAATCTTATTCTCGGCCAACTCTTCCGGCGTACCCTGGAACAAAATTTTTCCTTCAAATAGCAGATAAGCACGATCGGTAATGCTCAGCGTCTCCTGCACATTGTGGTCAGTAATCAAAATGCCGATATTCCTATCTTTCAACTTCCACACAATCTGCTGAATATCCTCCACTGCAATCGGGTCTACACCGGCAAAAGGCTCGTCCAACATAATAAATTTGGGGTCAATGGCCAGACAACGGGCAATTTCTGTACGGCGCCGCTCGCCACCTGACAACTGGTTACCCTTGTTCTTCCTTACCTTCTGCAAGCGGAACTCTGCAATCAGGCTCTCCAGCTTGTCTTTCTGATACTCCAAAGGCTTGTCGGTCATTTCCAGTACAGATGCAATATTGTCTTCCACACTCATTTGACGGAACACGGAAGCCTCCTGCGCCAAATAACCGATACCCGTCTGCGCACGCTTGTATACCGGATATTTCGTTATATCCAAATCATTCAAGAAGATACGTCCCTCATTGGGAGTAATCAGCCCTACGGTCATATAAAACGAAGTTGTCTTACCGGCGCCATTCGGCCCCAGCAAACCGACAATCTCCCCTTGCTTCACATCAATGGACACATGGCTCACTACCGTACGCTTTCCGTACTTTTTCACCAAATCCTCCGTACGCAGCACCATGCTACCTTCCTCCCGTGGCTCTGCCCCAGCAGTCAAGCTTGGTCCGGCCTGCAGATTTTCCTTAACTTCCTCTACATTGTCCTTTATGCCTTTTTCTTCTTCCATACTCTAAAGGTTTTCGCCGCAAATGTAGCAAAAATAAGCCGAAATAGTGTACATTTGCATTCAAATACTTATATGTTATGTTTAAAGCACTTAAGACAGTGGGACGATATATCATACTGATGGGACGCGTATTTGCCCGTCCCGAACGTATGCGTATGTTTTTCCGCCAATATGTCAACGAGTTGGAACAGCTCGGCGTGAACTCTATCGGCATCGTATTGCTGATATCGTTCTTCATCGGAGCTGTAATCACCATACAGATAAAGTTGAACATCGAGAGTCCTTTCATGCCTCGATGGACAGTGGGATATGTAACCCGAGAAATCATGCTGCTGGAATTCTCCTCCTCCATCATGTGTCTGATTCTGGCAGGAAAGGTCGGGTCAAACATCGCCTCGGAGCTGGGCACCATGCGAGTCACCCAGCAGATAGACGCCCTTGAAATTATGGGTGTCAATTCTGCCAACTATCTCATCCTACCGAAAATTGCCGCTATGGTGACAACCATTCCACTGATGGTGACGTTCAGTATATTCGCCGGTATCATAGGTGCCTTCTGTACTTGCTGGTTCGGCGGCATCATGTCGGCGGTAGATTTAGAATACGGCTTGCAGTACATGTTTGTCGAATGGTTTATTTGGTGCGGCATCATCAAGTCGCTGTTCTTTGCCTTTATCATTGCCAGCGTATCGGCATTCTTCGGTTACACCGTCGAAGGCGGTTCCATCGAAGTGGGCAAGGCGTCCACCGACTCCGTAGTATGCAGCAGCGTACTTATCTTATTCGCCGACCTAATATTAACTCAACTTTTAATGGGATGATTGAACTGAAAGGACTTTGCAAATCATTTGAAGAAAAAGAGGTACTGAAAGATATCAATGCCACTTTCGAGAATGGAAAGACCAACCTAATCATAGGGCAGAGCGGTTCGGGAAAAACCGTACTCATGAAATGTATCGTGGGTCTGCTGACACCGGACAAAGGAGAATTGTTGTATGACCACCGCAACTTCCTCGCCATGGGAAAGAAGGAAAAGAAAGCGCTCCGCCGGGAAATGGGAATGATTTTCCAAAGTGCCGCGCTGTTCGATTCCATGACGGTACTGGACAATGTGATGTTTCCACTGAACATGTTCAGCAACGATACCCTGCGCGATCGGACTCGTCGTGCCATGTTCTGCTTGGAGCGTGTAAACCTGATTGAAGCCAAAGACAAATTTCCCGGAGAAATCAGCGGCGGTATGCAGAAACGCGTAGCCATTGCCCGTGCCATTGCCCTAAACCCGCAATACTTGTTCTGTGACGAGCCGAATTCAGGACTTGACCCCAAGACCTCGCTTGTCATCGACGAACTGATACAAGATATAACCCGAGAATACAATATGACTACTCTCATCAACACTCATGACATGAACTCTGTAATGGGTATCGGAGAAAAAATCATCTATATTTACGAAGGACACAAAGAATGGGAAGGCAATAAAGACGATATCTTCACTTCCACCAACGAGCGGTTGAACAGTTTCATATTTGCATCTGACCTATTCCGGAAAGTCAAAGAAGTGGAGATACAGAACCTTGAAGGATAAAACCACACCTCATTTTCTAACCTATTACATAAGAAAGCGTCCGGAAGCTATGTTCCGGACGCGTTCTCTTCATAAAACCAGT
>NZ_JBCNZM010000153.1:7219-11716 GCF_040227615.1 Bacteroides sp. RTP31139st1_H2_RTP31139_211217
ATATATTTTACTTCTGCCGGATATAGATATTTATCGGAGTTCCGGTCAACTTCCATTTCTCACGCATCTTATTTTCCAGGAATCGTCTGTAAGGCTCTTTCACATATTGTGGAAGATTTGCAAAATAAACAAATGACGGCACCTGGGTATTGGGCAACTGCGTAATATACTTTATCTTGATATACTTACCCTTAATTGAAGGGGGTGGATACGCCTCGATAAGCGGCAGCATTTCCTCGTTCAAACGAGCTGTCGGAATACGCGTCATACGATTTTCGTACACATCACGCGCCTCTTCCAATACCTTCAGAATACGCTGTTTGGTCAGTGCCGAAGCAAAGATGATAGGAAAATCCACAAACGGAGCGAAACGGTTGCGGATAGCATCTTCGAAAGTCTTCATCACCTTCACAGTCTTGTCCTTCACCAAGTCCCACTTGTTCACCACAACCACCAGCCCCTTGGCATTCTTCTGTATCAAGGAGAAGATATTCAAATCCTGGCTTTCGATGCCACGCGTAGCGTCTACCATCAAAATACATACATCTGCATTCTCAATGGAACGAATGGAACGGATTACGGAGTAGTACTCCAAATCCTCATTCACCTTGTTCTTCTTACGGATACCCGCCGTATCTACCAGGTAGAAATCAAAACCGAATTTATTGTAGCGGGTATAGATAGAATCGCGCGTGGTACCGGCAATCTCCGTCACGATGTTGCGGTCTTCTCCAATAAAGGCATTGACTATGGAAGACTTTCCGGCATTAGGGCGTCCCACTACTGCAAAGCGGGGAATATCCTCGTCCAGAATTTCATCAGATTCCTTCTTGAACTTGCTGACGATAAGGTCCATCATATCGCCCGTACCGCTACCCGTTACAGCAGAAATACAATAAGGGTCACCCAAACCCAAACTGTAAAACTCAGGAGCATTGTATTGCAGTTCATGATTATCAGTCTTATTGGCAACCAGCAACACAGGCTTCTTGGCACGACGCAAGATGGCAGCCACCTGCTCGTCGAGGTCCGTAACCCCGTTCATCACATCCACCACGAACAGAATCACGTCGGCTTCATCCACCGCCATCAATACCTGCTTACGAATCTCCTCTTCGAAAATATCATCAGAGTTCACTACCCAACCGCCGGTATCTACCACGGAGAACTCACGTCCCAACCATTCGGTCTTTCCATATTGGCGGTCACGGGTGGTTCCCGCTTCCTCATTCACAATTGCCTGACGTGTCTTGGTCAGACGGTTAAATAATGTAGACTTTCCCACATTGGGACGTCCTACGATTGCAACTAAATTTCCCATAGTTCACACTCTTTGTTTTTTGCGACTGTCACAGTCGTATGAATAACTCTTAATCCAGCTGATAACCAAAATTACGCAGTTCCTTGTCCGAACTCCGCCAATCCTTATCAACTTTCACAAACGTCTCCAGGAATATCGTTTTCCCGAAAAACCTCTCCAAATCACGGCGCGCTTCAGTAGCCACTTTCTTCAAAGCCTTCCCCTGCTTGCCTATGATAATACCTTTTTGCGAATCACGCTCCACATAGATTACGGCACTGATATGAATCTTCTTTGCCTCCTCCTTAAACTGTTCTACCATCACCTCCACCGAATAAGGGATTTCCTTATCGTAGTACAACAGAATTTTCTCACGGATTATTTCGGTCACGAAGAAACGCGCCGGCTTGTCCGTCCACTGGTCCTTGTCGAAATAAGGAGGTGAGTCGGGCAACAGCTCCTTCACCCGCTTCATGACATAATCCACATTAAATTTCGAAGTAGCAGAGATAGGAATAATTTCCGCCTTCGGCAGCAATTCCTTCCATGCTTCCACCAGTTCCACCAGCTTTTCCTGGTTGCTTAAATCAATCTTATTGATAAGCAGCAATACCGGAACGTCCAAGTGTCCTACTTTCTCCACAAAGTCATTATGCTTGTCGGGAGTCTCAACCACATCTGTCACATACAGCAACACATCCGCATCCGTCAATGCCGAAGTGGAGAAATTCAGCATGGACTCCTGTAACTTATAGTTTGGCTTCAATACACCCGGAGTGTCCGAAAACACAATTTGCATGTCATCCGTATTATAGATGCCCATAATCCGATGACGGGTGGTCTGCGCCTTGAAAGTGGCGATAGAAATGCGCTCACCTACCAAAACGTTCATCAATGTGGATTTGCCCACATTCGGATTTCCCACGATATTTACAAAACCTGCTTTGTGCATGACTTCAGTATTTGAATTGAGACAAAAAAACGCATCGAATCGAAATAGGATGCGTTTTTATCATATTATATTTAGCAATAGTATGTTACTGCTTCTTTCCGTCGTATCCCCACTTCACATACACGGCTCCCCAGGTAAATCCTGCGCCGAATGCAGTGAAAATAAGGTTGTCGCCTTTCTTCAGCTTATCTTCAAAGTCCCAGATGCAAAGAGGCAACGTAGCAGCACTGGTATTGCCGTAACGTTCGATATTAATCAGTACTTTCTCACGAGGAACTTCCAGACGATGTGCCACAGCATCAATGATACGAAGATTGGCCTGGTGCGGAATCACCCAGTCAATGCTATCCTTTGTCAGACCGTTTTTCTCGGCAATGGCCGCGCTAACATCCGACATATTGGATACGGCATACTTAAACACAGTACGTCCTTCCTGATAAATGTAATGCATGTGGTTGTCTACAGTAAAATAAGAGGGAGGACAAACCGACCCACCCGCTTTCATATGCAGGAAAGGCAAACCTTTGCCGTCGGTTCTCAGAATAGCATCCATAATACCTACATCTTCTGTTGTCGGCTCGAGCATGAAAGCTGCAGCGCCGTCTCCAAAGATAGGACAAGTAGCACGGTCTGTATAATCAACCATTGACGACATCTTGTCGGCTCCCACAATGATAACCTTCTTATATCTTCCAGAACGGATGAAATTGGCCGCCGTCTCCATCAGATAGAGAAATCCGCTGCAGGCTGCCTGCAAGTCAAAAGCATATGCATTTTTCAGCCTTAACTTATCACATAAAATAGAAGCTGTAGAAGGGAAATGATAATCCGGAGTGGAAGTAGCTACAATCACCAGATCTATATCATCCGGATCCGCGCCAGTACGTTGCATCAGCTGTTTGGCAGCTTTACGCGCCATATAGGAACTACCTAACCCTTCTTCATTCAGGATACGTCTTTCCTTTACTCCGATACGAGTCATAATCCATTCGTCATTCGTATCCACCATTCTTGAGATTTCGTCGTTCGTCAAGACGTAATCAGGTACATAACCGCCGACTCCTGTAATTACTGCATTTATTTTTTCCATTAAAATCTTGTTTACTTATAGAACTACTGAAACAACGGTAGTCTAAAAAGGTTTGCTTATTAAATTACAAATCTTTTTAGACGCCCGATATTCAAGTATAAGTTTTAGTCAAACTGACCGTAATTATACGGCAGCTTCCTTTTCAACTGCAAGCTTACCTCTATAGTAACCACATGCACCACATACAGTGTGATATACATGCCACTCACCACAATTCGGGCAAATAGCCAGTGTAGGAGCTACTGCTTTATCATGAGTTCTTCTCTTCGCAGTTCTTGTTTTTGACTGTCTTCTCTTAGGATGTGCCATTTTCTTTAATCTTTAATTGTTATCTAATATTTTCTTTAATTCGTCCCAACGCGGGTCTACCTGCGTTTCTTCTTCATTCATCAGCTCCACCTCTTCTTCCGGAGCAAATGTGTCCTCAGCCATATCATCATCCGGAGTAGTGCGCATATGCTTACTCAATTTGCTGGTCATTGCCTTGTTACACTTACCCGGAGCATGCACATGCTTCATGGGGATGGCCAAAGCTACAAACTCGTACATAAACCATGCTACATTAATCTCACCTTCCTCTTCGGGAATTACTATGAGATTGTCACCTTCTTCGGCATATTCATGACCGAACTTAACCAGCAGCTTATCTGTCGAGCTGACAAGCTGTTCCATATCGTCCAAACAACGGTCACATGGCACCCACACCATTCCGTCTGTCTGGAAGTTCAATTCGAAAGCACGAGATGTTTTCTTTACAACTAACACCACATTGACTTTACCCTTCTGCACTTCCGGTCCATCAATATTGGCAAAGAAAAGGTTATCTAGCACAAACTCATATTTGCATGAATCTGCTTGCATACCTTTCAGGTCTATTTTGTATTTATCAAACTTTCCCAAAGCTTCTTTTGTTTATTCGGGCGACAAAGATACGAATAATTATCCTCATTATGTAGTATTTAGAGTAAAATATTCATTTTTTTATGTTCATTTCACCCTGATATCACTACAAATCAGCAGAAAACTCATGGCCTAAAACACAAGAACAATCCATGCCGGCATCCAAGTATATGTAAAGATATAAAACGAACAAAGCCTCCGTATCCTTATCAGACACGGAGGCTTCTTCTGAAAACGGCGACTACCTACTCTCCC
>NZ_JBCNZM010000154.1:0-11620 GCF_040227615.1 Bacteroides sp. RTP31139st1_H2_RTP31139_211217
CCTTTGTTTTTGAACGGCAAATTTATTTCGGTGGATGGATACGAAAGAGTTCCGGTCTTCGCCCTTTGTCCCGAAAAAAATAACGCCGGACGGCTTCGCTGTCCCCAACATTTTTTGTCGTCCAAAACTTTTCTTAATCCCTCCTTCCTTATTGTTGTGTGCCGTAAAAAAAAGGCTCATAAACTCAGATGGGGCATGAAAGCTCAAAAAAAAAGTCGGCAGAAAGAAAAGGCCATCCCGGAAAGGGGTTTTAAAAAAAGGTCTTTAAATCTAGCTGAAGCATAAAATTAGAAGTTTAACAATCCCAAAAAACAACGAGTTATGTCACGAGTACACTATTTAGAAGGAGATTATGAACAGTTAGTTATTAATGAAACGATAGACGGTCTTTTTTCCAGTTATCGTATAGACCGCAATTCATTGCCAAAAGGATTTTTCCTTTATGAGATTAGATGGGATGACAGCTTATCTTCATTGGCAGAGATTAGCCCCTCTGTGGTGGTGAATCATGCAGGTTCATTCATTACAAAGTCACCCCTTGAATTTGATGCAAACAATAGCATACGGATAACCTATACCAATTTTATCGAGTTCTGCCAGTTTGGTGAGTGGGCTTATGAGAAACTGGCTGTATTGGATTGTAATTCCGGTAATGTTGCGGTGATAAGCCCAGACAGGAGATTGCAGACCACTGAAGAGATTGAGATTTTTTTGAGTGGGCATTGTGGCTATCATCTGAGTGAGATTAATTGGATGGTGATGAAAGGCGATGTGCTGTTTTTGAACGAGAACGATTTTTAATGAGTATAACCGTAACTGCCTCTTGGAATGGGGCAATTACATAAAATATTATAAGTATGAAGTGGATAGATAAGATGGTAGAACGCATTACCCGAAAAGAAACTGCTTTAAATGACCACTTTTGTGTAAATCGGCATACGGTTGTATGTCAGAGTGGTATGACTGATTATGTTTCTGTAACGATTGATAATACCGATGGTTTTGATTTCGATTTTTGGACAAAACAACTTTGTTTTGAGAAGGACTGTAAATATCGCTCGGAGATAAAAGCGGCTTTTGATAAAATCTATGGCACAAGGAATATAGAATGTTGTGAATAATGAAGTCAGAAAAGTATGATACCAAAGGAGATAATGAAACTTTATGAAAAGCTTGCTTTCAGTCGGGGATATGAAGAAGCCTTTCGGGATTTTTTGGATGTTTGTCTTTACTATTTGTCTGTCGGGATGTTGGCGGAGGATTATCGTAGAGTGGAAAAAAGATATAAGCCATATGAAATGGAACTTTTTGTTCAAATGTTTTATAGGGTGTCTGAATATTCGGAAGGATTTTGCGATGTCTTGGGAGATATGTTCATGGAGTGTGTCAGTCATGGGAATAACGGACAGTTCTTTACCCCGATACACGTTGCTGATTTGATGGCATGTATGGGGGGAAATAGGCTGAAACCTAAACAGTCGGTCTGTGATTCGTGCTGTGGTTCCGGCAGGATGCTACTTTCCGCTGTAAAAAAATGTGCGGAAGAGAATGATGGAGGAAGGCTTTTTTGTTATGGCTCGGATATAGATTTGATTTGTGTAAAGATGACCGTTGTCAATCTGATGATGAATAGCGTACCCGGTGAAGTCGCATGGATGAATACATTGACAATGCAGCATTGGAGAAGTTATCATATAGATTTACAGCTGATAGCCGGAGTATGGTTGCCTATTTTAAAGATAACGGAAGCAGGTGACACTTCTTTTATTAGGAAACTTGAAAATGCAATGGAGGATAATTCTGAATTGAAGAGGTCGATTCAGAGCAACGCAAGGGCTACGCAGCTGACTTTTGATTTTTGACAAGATAAATATGTAAAAAGGATTTTGGTATGAAAGCAATAAGAACAAAAGAGGTGAATGAGAACGTCAAAGCGGCGAACAGTTGTTTGCGTAAAGCGAAATGGCAGGCTAAGGAATTGGCTGTTTTTACAGGTGAAGTAGTGCGTCTGATGGATAAGGAAGGGCATTCTCTACAAGGGTTCTTTAATCGGGTGGAGTTTGTTCTGGTGGACGGCACTATTAAATTCCGTGTAGTTATAAATCCTATTCTTGAATGTGAGAACTGTATAATGGCTTCTTGCCATGAAGACTATCTTTATGAGGTGGTCTCGGTGGAAAAGTTTACCTATAAAAATTATAGGTATCATTTGTAATGATATTGTATTTTAATGATTATAAACTGATTTATATTATAACAATGATGGGCAAAATTAATAATATTCCCGTTTTGAATGAAGATGTTATTCGTTTGGTTGTACTCAATGAGGAAATTATTGGGTATATCTATCCACGAAGGACTTCTTATGTGGTGGCATTGGAGATAAAGCCGGGACGTACTACCTCTTTGGCTACATCTGTCAATAAACAATGCATGGTTTTGTTGAGTGATAAGGTTCGTTTGGCCACGGAACAGGATTTCGATGATTTTCATATATGCTTTGATGGTTTCAGAAATAACACTATGTATTGTTATAATCAGGGAACGGAACCTATATACCTTCAATGAAGCACATTCTCCCTTCTTTTGGATTAGGGAAGGGAGGGTATTTTGCTGTCCGCTACTTTTTGGCAAGCACCCCAAAAAAGTAGCAAAAAACGCTTGGAGTTACTGGTAATCCCATTAATTTGCGTTCACGCAGTATTCTTTCCCACCCTCCCCTTCATCGGAATGACTGTTCTCATTCCCGGTTTACCCGTAATCATCCGCTATGCGGCTGATTATGGGTAAACCGGAAAAGAGAAGTTCCAAACGTGGGCGGGATTGCAATGGTCATCATCCGGAGCTTCGGCATTGCCGAAACAACCTCCTTCTTCCGTATTGCAGTCCCTTCCTTTTACCGTTTGTCCCGGCAGTCCGTTGCTAACCCGTTCCCCCCTGTCACTTGTGGCAGGGAGATAGGAGTATGGTTTTGCTTGCAAAACCGTATGGCTTGTTTTACTTTCCGTACTGCCCTTTTCCTTGTTTTCTGCCTCCCCTAATGTGCTTTTTTCATAGCTCCATCTGAGATCCTTTGTTTTTGAACGGCAAATTTATTTCGGTGGATGGATACGAAAGAGTTCCGGTCTTCGCCCTTTGTCCCGAAAAAAATAACGCCGGACGGCTTCGCTGTCCCCAACATTTTTTGTCGTCCAAAACTTTTCTTAATCCCTCCTTCCTTATTGTTGTGTGCCGTAAAAAAAAGGCTCATAAACTCAGATGGGGCATGAAAGCTCAAAAAAAAAGTCGGCAGAAAGAAAAGGCCATCCCGGAAAGGGGTTTTAAAAAAAGGTCTTTAAATCTAGCTGAAGCATAAAATTAGAAGTTTAACAAACTAAGTAGCAGAAGTATATGCAAATCATTCAATTTGTTTTTTCGGTCATCATCGCTCTTTGTGCAGTGGCTATGTTTGTCGGAGCGGTAATAACGCCAAGTCCGATAAAGGTTGTGTCGGTTACGTTGTTGGCTCTTATTTGCCTATTCTCCTTGTTTCTCGTGAAATTGGCTTATTGTGAAATGAAATCTAAAAATGATATACTATGAAAGTGTCAGAACAATTTAAAAGTACCATCAAGGCATACCTTGATAATATGGCAGCGGTGGATAGTCTGTTTGCTCCAGTCTATCAAAAACCTACAAAGAATATAGATAATTGCATTACCTATATTTTAAACCAAGTGAAGAAAAGCGGTTGCTGTGGTTTTAGTGATGATGAAATTTTTGGTATGGCGTTGCACTATTATCAGGAAGATAATATTGAGGTGGGTAGCCCATTGAAATGTAATGTAGTCGTAAATCATCATGTTGAATTGTCAGAGGAAGAAAAGAAAGCGGCTCGTGAGGCTGCTATCAAAAAATTGCAGGAGGAAGAATTGGCAAAGTTGAAGAAGCGTCAACAAGCTAAACGTGAGAACAACACCGAAGTACAAACCCAGTTAACTCTTTTTTGATATGAAACCCAAGACAAAATTACAAATGGAAATCGTGAATGGGAGCAGGAAGTTAGCTCCCGTTTCAGAGGCTCAAAAGCGTTATGCCTATAAACATTGCTTTGTGCATTATTTCAAGCGTGATGCAAAGGGGAATTGCTTTTGTTTGGATTGTGGGCATACATGGCGGGATAAGGAAGATAAGAAAAACTGTAAATGTCCTCATTGCGGTATGAACCTGAAATTGGAGAATAGCAGGAAAAGGACGGCTGTATATAAAGAATATTTTTGTGTGATTACTACATACAAGCAATATCAAGTTATCCGTTTTTTTATGGTGGACTGCCGGCTGAAAAAAGGGTCTCCGGCTAATTACTTTATAATTGAGGCGGTACAGTGTTGGATGAATAAAGAGGGCAAGACAGAAACGCTGTCTTTGCTGCGGGGCATGTCTATATTTTATTACGATGCATGGATATATGGAAGTTCTTTGGAATTGCGTAAGCGGAATGTGCATCATGACCGTATTTATGATATTTGCCCGGCAGTTATCTATCCGAGAATGAAAGTGATACCCGAACTTACGAGGAATGGATTTAAGGGTGCCTTTTATGATATTTGTCCGAGTTCCTTCTTTATGACATTATTAACTGATAATCGGATGGAGATATTATATAAGGCAGGGCAAATGAATTTGTTCTTGAGATTTTTAGAGAGAAAATACGGTATAGATAAGTATTGGACGTATGTAAAAATCTGTTTAAGACATGACTATGTGATACATGATGCGGACTTGTGGCTGGACTATGTGGATATGCTGATAGAAAATAAATTGGATGCGAGAAATCCTCATTATTTGTGTCCGTTGAATGTAGAAGAAGCGCATGATTGGGTGATGGGGAAATGTAAGAAAAAATATTCTGAAAAGGATGAAAAAGACTATATTGCTGCCAAATCACGTTTCTTTAATCTTTCGTTTGCGGATGGAAATATTATGGTTCGGGTATTGGAAAGCCTTTCGGACTTTTACAAAGAGGGAAAGTTGCTGCATCATTGTGTATTCAGCAACGCCTATTATAAGAGAGAAGATTCGTTGATAATGTCGGCAACGGTGGATGGAAGGCGCATGGAAACGGTGGAGTTTTCACTTAGCAGGATGGAGGTGTGCCAGTGTCGTGGAAAGTCTAACCAATTATCAGCCTATCATGACCGGATTCTGAATTTGGTACGGGATAATATACCGTTGATAAGGGAAAGGATGGTAGTGTAATGAATAGCCCACACATCTAAATGTGTGGGAGTTCTTTTTTGGAAGACGCCCAAAAAAGAACCCCAAAAAACGTTGTCGCTACACATCGTTACGCTCGGATTATTTGCTTGTCGGCTTTAGTTTGCCGATACATTTTTCCATGTCGGGGGACAATAGGAAAGAAGCCGTCTTTTTCTGCTGCACCCCTGAGTGTGGCTGGACGATGGCATACCTGCATTTTAATATCTTGCCGATAACTTCCGTACTGTCACGGTGCAGGTACATGGCTTTCATGGCATCCGTTGCTTTCAGGCTTTTTTCGGCTTCCATATAGGCGGAAAAGGACGGTTTGAATAAGGCACGGGGACTTTCCGCTTTCTGTATGACAGCGGATAATTGTGCGCTTTTGTTGTTCAGGTAGCACAGGCTGTCCGATACGGTGACGTCTTCTGTTTCCAACACTTCCAGTAGTTCGAACTTTAAATCCGTCCAGGTGCCGTGAGAATCTGTCTGAACCCATTCCGCAATGGCCTTCTCATAGCCGGGTTTGCTGCATGAGGAAAAGGCAATGAGCAGCATACAAAAAAATAAATGCTTGATATTCATATTGATCTGATTTTATAGGTTGTCGTATTATGTGATGGAGCAAATCTATGAGGTTACTGGCCGTCCTCCGTGGAGGAACAGATGCCACACGAGATTTTCAGATCATCGTTCCAATCCTTGTTTTCCGAAAGTTCGACGTTCTTCAGTTTCCGTACCTTGTTGCGGAGTTCATCGTTACTCAGGCTCTCGACATCAGTCGTATCGCCATGAAAGTAACGATGCAGCCATAGAGTGTACTTGTGCCCTTGTTTGTCGTTGTCAAAGATGCTCCGGAGCTCCTTTACCTGGTTCTTGTCAAGAATCAGGCGTAATAGCCTCATTTGTCCTTCCGTGAATGTCCCTTCCGTAGATACATATACAAGATTGAGGTCGTTTCCGGAATGGCGTAATTGATAGTGGGAGATACAGTCTATAAATGACTCCCCAATGTAGAGAATGTCTATCGGGCGGCTTTTGTCATGGTTGCTGGTCGCCAGACAGTCGAACTTGCCACCGATAATCCCTTTGAATGTTTCATTTCGTTGAGAAATGGCTTGCACACCGTTTTCATTGTACATCTTGATGCACACGTTGCGGTAAACACTCCCTTTGTTCTTTACCTCACGGATAAAGAAAGTGTCTTTGAAGAACCGGCTTTCAATGCTTTCTTTCAGGATACCTCTTTTCTGGAGATAATTGCCCTTGTAGGGTTGTAGCTGGCTCAAGTAGAATTGAAGTTCGTCCGCTCTCATGCTTGTGTTACCTACTTCATACCGGCTTTTTTCGGGTGTCGTGATGCGGTTGGTGTTGATGTAGTTCTGAAGGATCTCCCCCACCTCGCGCAAGGACGGCATTTTTCCGGTTGTTTCAAATAGATGTTCCTGCATCAGATCCATGATACTGCGGCCACGCACGCTGTCACTATGCACGTCCCAATAGGTGTATTGGTTCTGCGAGTTCCGCTTGATGACGATGGTATGCGTTCCGTTGCTCATTTTGGGACAGGAGTTGGAAGAGCCTTCCACGATTTTCCATCCTAGTTCCAGCAGGAAATCGGGCAGAGAAATGGTTGTTTTTATCTGATTGAAATCGACTTTCATAACGTTGACTGGATTAGTTGAATCTCATTTTATCTGAGCTTAGATTATAAATGAGAAAGATTATCTTTCATAAAGATAAGAAATATCATCTAAATATGGAAGAGAAAGTATATGTTTTTTGATTCGTCTGCATTTTTATTTCAAGGTACTGTAAACCAAATCAACAGTAGTGTCTATACCGGGAACGGCCTCCAACTGTTTGCTCTGGTTGAATACGCTTTCCCCGTCTTTTTTTATCTGCATGGTGATGATAGCACTCTCTTTTGAATAGAGAATGCCTTGCACGGTAATTTGGCTGACAGGCTTTTCCGTGCTGTATTCCGCTTTATCGGTGAAACTCTCATCTACGGAAGCTGCGGAGGTACCGGTGCGTTCGTTCCTGAATCTCACGCCGTCAAGATTATATATATGCACACTGCCTTTGGGTGAGGAACCGGTTACGGCTACGGTGATGTGATACATGCCGGCTTTGTCTGTTTCCGATTGGATTTCCTCTTTGTTGCATGAAGCGGCCAATAAGCAGGCTGCCGCTAATAATGAATGAATTTTTCTCATGGTAGGATTCTTTTGTTGAATGTTATCGGATGATTTTTTGTTCTGTCTTGTGTGTCCCGGTTGGCGGAACTGCTGACTTTTCTTTTAATTTGTCCTCTATCTTTTTGAGGATGGCGTTGACATCTTCAATGATTTTGATGTAGTTCTGCTGGATAATCTCTTCCAGGATTTCCAGTTCCATCTCTTCTTTGCCGTTGCCCAGTTTGACCGGTAAGGAGAAACGGGGTATCTCCTTCTCTTCAAAACGGCACATATCCATCTGCACGCTGAAGAATGGCGGCTTGCCTCCGGCAATCTTGCCAATGAAGTGTCCGGCTGCTTGTCCGGCAATGTCCCTTGCCTTTAAGACTTTTTCTTTTTGCAGGCTCTCCGTGACACTGTTATTGCCACCGGCTTGGTGTGAATAAGATTCTTGCGCTTCTTTCTTCTCCCCAAGCAAGTTCTCGATGTCTTTGGCGGTCTTCTCATTTCCGGTCATACCGTAAGCCTGCGTTCCGCAGGAGGCTTTCAGGATGTTGGCACTTTTCTCTCCATAGTCCCTGACCGCTTGGTTGAAGTCCTGAACGGCGAGAATGGTAGCGACATTGTGCTTCCGGGCGGTTCCGATGAAAGTGTCAATGCCTTGCAACAGGATGGTCGGAAATTCATCTACCATGAATATGCTGGTCGCTTTGCCGGGATTGTTCATCTGTGACATCAAGACGCTGCCGATGCAGGAAATAGCAGGGGAAACGGCTTCCTTGATGGTGGGCGCATTGCCTACGCATAACAGCGTTGGGTGTTCCTTGTTGGTTATATCCAAAGAGAACTCTTCTTCGGGAAGTGGCGACAACACCCAGAAGATGTATTTGTTGTTCAGGAGTACCAACGGAGTCTGTGCGGATGATACGGCTCCGGCTGTCTGCTGTTGTGCACCCAGTTTCCAGGCGGTCAGCATGGAGGACATGTTCAATGCGATTTCAGGATCTTCCGACAGCCAGTGGAATACTAGGTTGCTGTCAGAAAGGGCAAGGGCTATCACATGGGGCAGCGTACAGATACCAAGCTTCCTTTCCTTGAAACATTTATAGGCGATTGAATAGACGTAGTTGATGGCATTGTTGGCCCAAAAGTCGGTCTTTTCCTTCCAGCTTGCTTCCAGATTCTTCATCAGTGTCATGATGATATTGCGGATGAATAGCGATTCGTTTCCCTTTGACATGTATTGCGGAGAAAGTACGTTCACCCTGACCGTGCGTGACATATCCACAAAGTTGATATAGGCGAAACGGGGTGTTTCCATCCCCTTGTTCCGGAAATGTTCGATGCTTCCGTATGCGATACGTGAGAGGATGGGTGACTTGTCCTTGGTGGGATCACCCTCCCAATCGTACACGAATCCGGCATAGTTGCGCTCGGCGCACTGGTAGATGATTCCCTTGATCCAGCTCTCTGATTTACCGCTTCCCGGACCGCCGTCGATATAGACATTCTGCTGCGGCTTATGGATGACCAGCGGCCCGGAGGCGGTTTCAAAGCGGAAGTAGAAAGCCGATTCTTCCCGGCTTAACCCGAAAATGCTATCATCGGATTGGGCATGACGCCGGATGAAATAAGGCAGAGTCTTGATGACAAGCAGCGTGTACGCTACGAATAGAATGGGAAATACAAATAGGTTATACCACGCTGATAACCGGCTGAATCCGACAACCAGCATGGATGCCGTAACCAGTGTCATACTGGTGTAAACCCATTTCTTGTTTTCGTCTTTCACTTTGCCAACCGGAAAGAGAAAAGCGAGGCCTCCGATCAGGATAACGTAGAGAAACCGGAATAGGATATCCTTCTCCATCAGCCTTTCCCACATGGCCGGATTACGTAGTGGAGCGTATAATCCCGTAACGATAGCCCACTGAAACAGTACGGCTGTCCCGATGAGCGTGGATAGCAGGATCAGGATGAATGACAGGTCTTTCTTCTCTCTTTCCATGGCCGTTGCTGTTATTGGGGTTGTCCGGATGCCGTTCCGTCACCGCTCTCTTTTTTCTCTGCCTTTCCCAGTAACTCAATGCGTGAGACGGTCAGGCTGACGGATGGGATGTGGCTACCGTCATCCTTCTGGAATACATCGGCATACACATCGCCGCAGACATATACCTGTGTCCCTTTTTTCAGATACTCAAAGACTTTACTCTCGTAATTCACGAAACAGCATACCCATAGGGTCTGTTCCTCGTTGTTCACGTTCTTGTACTTGGTGGATACATGGAAGTTGAATCCTTTTCCGTTCTTGTTCTGCCGGGCATCCGCACCGACATAACCGATAATTTGTCCTGTAAACATAATGATGGTTTTTAAAAGTTTATAATCCGAGCTGTGGCTCATTCATATTTTTCATGGCTGGCTCCGCTTCCATGGAAGGCAGCGAAATGCCGAAAGTGCTGTGTAGCGTTTCAAGGTTGTCGGCTGTAGGATGGTTTGCCGCAACACTTTCCAATAACCGTGATGAAGGGGTAAAACCTTCGTTTTTCATCTGCTCCAATACCGGACGGTTGTCTTGCAGGACGGCCTGCGTGAACCGTTCCTCCGGTGTGAGGTACTGTTCCATCCGTGCGGTATGTTCCTGAATCATATTGCTGGCTTTTCCTACATCGGCAAGGATGTTGTAGATGAATTTGGGATCTTCTTTCAAGGCTCCCAGCCAGTTTTTTAGATACATGGCATTTTCTTCCCGGATATGGGTGGATATTCCCAGGCTTTGCCCGACGGTAGCGGAGGTGAGTTCGGCAACCAGTTCCTCTTTGGCATATTGCTTGTCTCCGAAAATCACGCCTTTTTCCCGGTTCAGATGCTCAGGTTCTCCAGTCGAGTGCGCCATCTCATGCAGTAGTGTGGAGTAGAAATTCTCTCCGTCCTTAAACTGCCCCTTCAGGGGTACGACGATATGGTTATCTTCTCCCCTTGCATGGTAAGCACTATTTCCTTCCTTGGAATAAATGGGGCAGATCCATTGCTGTTCCCGTACCATCGCATCAATCAGAGGCACGGTGAGCATCCCTTGCTCGTCCTTGATGGCCGGTATCTTGAATTGCTCCTTCAATGCTTCCCATTTCTCCGGTTTCGTTTCCTGAAGATTGGTCTGCTGTACGTTGAACACATTGTATGTCTTCAGAAACGGCGTGACCTTATATTCCTGCTGCTCGTTTTTATCCAGGTTCTTATATACGTCGAAAGGTATTTTCTTTCCGTTCTTGTCTCTTACTGAGAAATTCCAGTAAATGACTGGGAATGACTTTTCTCCTTTCAGTATGTTAAGGCCGTTGTCTTTGGCTTGCATGAAGGTCATATAGACCGGCAGGCTGTACTGCTCTTTTTCCGAAAGTAGAAACAACATGAAGGAATTTACTCCGTTGTAGGTTCTTCCCTCGATATTTTGCGGAAGTCCCCCACCCTTTATCCCGAACCAAGGCTTTTGCCAGTTGTCTTCCACCTGCTTTATCTTTTCGATCATCAGTTCGGCGAAACGCTGTAATGCTTTATCACTTGCTGTATCCATGATTTATTGGTATAGATTTCTGTTCTCGTAATCAAGCAGCCATTCTCTGGCCGTTTGGTTGTTTGTCTCTTGCTGCTTGGCAGCCATCTCTTCTTGATAGGCTTGTGCAAGCTCTTCCTGTGCAAGTAGAAACTCTAAGTCACTGATTTCTCCTGCAATGTTTTTCTGTACTAATTCATCGTAATCCATAATTCCTGATTTTTTAGGTTATAAGTCATTGAAAGCCCGGTTGATGGTGCTGGCTATCGGACGGGCCATTTCCTTGCTGTTGTCGGGTTTGGGTGTGCTGGCCAGTTTGACATCTCCCAGTGTCTTTGTGCTGCCTTCCATCCCGAAAATCTTTTGTACGGCTATCAGTGTGTTGGCTTGCACACCCGTTTCACGCATCCGGGTAAGGTCTTCTTGAGTGAGCCGGTACCCTTCTTTCTGTATCTCTTGGATGACATGAAAGTTGTCGGTCTGTGCGGCATCCAACAGACGTGCGGCCTGCCTTTCATGTTCGCCCTGTTCTTCCGGCTTGGTGCCGAACAGCTGGATGACTTCATGGGTTTGCCTTTCATCCAGACCGTGTTCCTTACCGATTCCTTTGATAAACTCTTCACTGGGTTTATATCCTTCCTCTTTGAGC
>NZ_JBCNZM010000155.1:0-2730 GCF_040227615.1 Bacteroides sp. RTP31139st1_H2_RTP31139_211217
TAGCTCGCACACAAGTCCTTTTTTACTCTATTTAATATCTAATCATTTGATTATTAGTTGTTTATTGTCTTGAATGTTATTTATAACCGCACCTTATGGTGTCGTTCCTACACTTCTATAACTGCACCTCACGAATTATCCAGTGTATCAAGAGGATTAGGGATTTTTGCTTTATGGGCACTTGACACATGAAGATAAATGGTTGTGGTCTTGATGTCGTTGTGTCCCAGCAATTCCTGTATCGTGTGCAGGTCTGTTCCCTGTTCCAGCAAGTGTGTGGCAAAGGAGTGGCGTAGCATGTGTACGTGTACACGGTGTTTGATGCCTGCACGATGTGCGGCTTCTTTCAGCACTTTCACCAATGCACTTGCCGAATATTGCTCTCCGGGTGTTTCGCCCTCAAACAACCATTTTTGTGGACGATATTCCCGAAAGTAGTGCCGTAGTTCTTCCAGCAACTTGGGCGAAAGGAGCGAATAACGGCATTTCTTCCCCTTGCCCATGATACGAACCGACATTGTTTCACTGTTGATGTCCTGCGGGGTCAGGTTAAGCAATTCGCTTCTTCTAAGTCCGGCAGAGTAAACCAACGAAATCATGCAGTGATGCTTGATGTTGGAAATTTGTGCAAGGATGCGCTTAATTTCATTCTTGCTCAACACTTCGGGCAGGCTCTTGTACTCTTTGGCACGGGTGATACCGCCATAGTATTGCCGTTTGCCGCCTTTCACCTGCTCGTAATAGAACTTGATAGCATTGATGCGCATATTCTGTTGCGACACCGAAATCTTCTTCTCGTTCACAAGATAGAGTATGTACTTGTTGATGTCCGGCACTTTCAGGCGGTCGATGTTCCGTCCCTTGTGATATTCCATGAAATCGCTGAAATAAGCACGGTATGTTTTGACGGTCGAGGGGCTGTAACGCTTTTGTTCCAGCAGTTCGAGATAGCCTTTCGGCAGTGTGTATTCCCTTTTGGGCTTGGGATGCCGCACGTAAACCCGGCTGTAATCAATATAGGCGTGGGGCGAATAGCGGTCGTAAAAATCCGGCAGGCTGAAAGCGGCTGACGCTATGTATGCAGAGCCGTTACCAGCCATTTCCATGCCCGTGTCTTGGGCGAGCAGCAGGGCGACAGCCTGACTGTTCGCATATTCTATCCGTATGTAATCCGCACCGTCCCTTGTTTCTTTGTGTAGCACGATGCTTCCTCTTTGTTTCTGAACCTTATCCATGTCGCTGAATTTTGCTTCGCTCCAAAGATAAGATAAAAATACCATTATTTGAACATCTGTTCAAAAATAATCGAGGTTAAAAAAACAAAAGAGTATCAGGCTTTAAGCAGCGAATAGATATGGCGAAAATTTTCTGCCAGTTCGTCCACGTTCAAACCGTTTAGAAATGCTTGTTCGTATGACAGCCCTAAAAACATTTGCCGGAACATGATAGCCGTTTTCTTCACGTCCGTGTTGCTCCTGATTTCCCCGCTTTCTTTTGCCTTCTGTATGACTTTCTCCCATAGGTCATAGTCTTGTCGGTAGATTTTCTCAATTTTCTGCCTGATGCCCGGATAGTACATACGCACTTGTGACAGAAAGTGAAAGTAGTAGAAGTTAGGACTACAATCATGCGGGCTACTATTATCACCAATCAGTTCAACAATCCTTTTCATGGAAGCGGCTACCCCCGCCACGTATTGCCCGATGAACTCCGCCAACGTATCGGCAGGAGCGGCAAACTTGTTTTCCGGTTCGTGCATTTGCAACACGTATTTGTCCGCCACAGCCATGAATAAATCCAGCTTGTGCGGAAAATAATAAACGATACCCGTTTTTGTCACCCCGCAGGCTTTGGCAAGCGTGATGATGCTTGCTTTCTCGTAGTTCATCCTGACAAATACGCCGAACGCTTTATCTATTACTTCTTCACGGTTAGTTATTATCATACACGTTTGTTTTTAATCGGTTACGAAGATACGGATTTTGTTTTAAGCATTTGTACCCCAGTGCTTTTTTTTAGTGCAAGGTGCAAGTATATATTTATATATATAGCTTGCACCTTGCACTAATCGCAGAATATTTATTATCAATGATTTGCGTATTTCAAAAGAAAGACTTATCTTTGAACCCGAAAGTTAGGCAGACAAACAGAGGTCAAAGTTGGACAAGCCCAACGTCTGAAAATCGTTACTGTTTCGTTACCTATTTGAAATTTTGAAAGCAAAGTAGCTGAAATATAAGCAGTTAGAGTTATAGGTTCAAAACCCTGTCTCTCCGCAGAACTCCAAAGACAAAAAGGACTCAAAGTATGACAAATCCCGTAAAATCAAGGTTTTACGGGATTTTTTATTTCTCTTCTCGGACATCTATCAGTAATTTGGGTTATATAATCAGTAATCTGGATACCTATGTAATAATAATACCCGCTACTTTTGTATCGCTATAACAATTGGATTTATATGTTTCAACTAAATAATATATCGTATGAAAAGATTGGTGTTGTTTATGATGGCAGTTATGCTGTTGTCTATTACTGTTAACGCACAGAAAAAAGGTGGTAAGACACTGGTAGCTTATTTCTCGGCAACGGGAACAACGGCAAGGGCTGCCAAGTTGGTGGCAGAAGCTGTTGATGGGACCTTCTACGAAATACAGCCTGCGAAAAAGTACACGGCTGCTGATTTGGACTGGCACGACAAAGCTTCGCGCAGCAGTGTGGAGATGTCGGATT
>NZ_JBCNZM010000155.1:2740-11500 GCF_040227615.1 Bacteroides sp. RTP31139st1_H2_RTP31139_211217
GAGTATGATACCATTTATATAGGTTTTCCTATTTGGTGGAATTTGGCTCCAAGAATCATCAATACATTTATAGAAAGCGGTGATTTTGCAGGTAAAACGGTTATTCCATTCGCCACTTCGGGAAGCAGCAGTATTTCTAATGCAGAAAAGGAATTGCAGACGAATTACCCCGGCATAAACTGGGGAAAAGGCAGGCTGCTGAATGGAGCGAGCCGGGAAACTGTCAAGCAATGGATTAAGAAATGAATTTCCAACCGAAACTTAAAGAAGTAGAGATGAAGAACATGGTAAAAAACATATGTGCGGCGATGGTTATTAGCCTTTGTGCTGCAGGACATTTGTCTGCAACAGAAAATAATCCTAATAATGATAATAAATTTATGGAAGAGAATTTGAATCTGACTCAAGAGTGGGACAAGACATTCCCACAGAGTGATAAAGTAGACCATAAAAAGATAACTTTCCACAACCGTTACGGCATTACACTTGCCGCCGATTTGTATGTACCCAAGAATGTGACGGGTAAATTGCCTGCCATTGCCATCAGTGGCCCATTTGGTGCCGTGAAGGAACAAGCTTCGGGCTTGTATGCGCAGACATTGGCAGAACGTGGATTCCTGACGATTGCTTTCGATCCATCCTATACGGGAGAAAGTAGCGGCCAGCCCCGTTATGTGGCTTCGCCGGACATCAATACGGAAGATTTCAGTGCAGCGGTCGATTATCTTTCCACCCGTGACGATGTAGATGCAGAGCGCATCGGCATTCTCGGTATTTGTGGATGGGGAGGCATGGCGCTTAATGCAGCGGCTATCGATACTCGCATCAAGGCTACAGTTACGGTAACCATGTACGACATGAGCCGGGTCAATGCTAACGGTTATTTCGATTCTATGAATGCCGATGCACGGCATGAATTGCGGCGCCAGCTTAATGCTCAGCGTACGGAGGATTATAGAAACGGTACATTTGCTCTTGGAGGAGGTGTAGTAGACCCGTTGCCTGCCGATGCTCCACAATTTGTGAAGGACTACCATGCCTATTATAAAACACCGCGCGGCTATCATAAGCGGTCACTCAACTCTAACCACGGATGGAACAAGACTTCACCGCTTTCGTTCATCAATATGCCTATCCTTTCATATAGTGATGAAATCCGTAGTGCAGTGTTGATGCTGCACGGTGAGAAGGCCCATTCACGTTATTTCAGTGAAGATGCTTTTAAAAAGTTGCAGGGTGATAATAAGGAACTGCTGATTATTCCCGGTGCAAACCATGTAGACTTGTATGACAATATAGAGGTAATTCCATTCGGCAAAATAGAGAGATTCTTCAATGAAAATCTTCGATGACCGCCTTTAATGTGTTAGGAACCGGACGTACTTTTCTTTAGCCTGGTTCAGCAACTCCTCTTTCAGGCAGATGTCTTTCCGGAAAAGCGAATGCTCCGGGAAGATTTCTTTTTTCTTGGACGCCTTGTTCCAATTTCCTACTACATGCCCCTTATAGAGAAGTACCGGAAAGAACAATCCGTTGTTGGTGAAAGCTTTGGAATAGTCCTCTTTGGGTAGGACGTCCGTCCGGTCCTTGTATCCTATCAGGTATTCGTCGTAGGAGGGAAGAAGGTGCAGGTTACCGGTCGCCTTTCCAGATGTCCGGCAGGAGTCATGGATGTACCATGTCTGGCTGTTCCATTGTTCGGACATCAGTTCCGGTTCTATCAGAGAAATGGCTTGCCTTGCTTCCGTTAAAGGCAAACCAGACCACCAGGAGAAGTCTTGCAGGGTAGCGGGGGCATGGCTGCGGAAATAGGCTGTAGCCAGGCGGGCCAGCGCTTCTTCTTTCGTCAGTTCGGGGGTAGGTGGAACTCTTTCGTCCAGAAGGGCATAGGTGTGTTGCCGTCCATGGCATTCTCCGCTGCACACAATTCCTTCGACTTCGGCACGCGACATAAAGCGGGTCATGTGGTAGTTGTCTGCAAGCAGTCCCGAACGTTCAAAATGTTCCGCAATCTCTTGTTTCGTCAGGCTTCGCTTCCCGCTGAGGATATTCCCAAGTACGGTATGGCTTCTGTCATATTGCTGTTCCGTGATTTCCAGACCATGTCCTTTTGCATAAGAATCATTGGCGGATTTGATGCGTTGTGCAGAGAGTTTCAGCATCCAACGAATGTCTTCTGCTGCTACCAGGTGCCATGTGGGACGCATTACGTGGGTTCTCAGTATTTCCCCTTGATGCAGGGCTTTTTCCACGGCTTGAATTCCCGGTGACTTCAGCCGCATACCTACGGCCCATTTCACCATTGTATAGTCTTGTGCCTGCATGGCGCCCATCCAGGAGATCAGTTCTTTCGGGTGGCCGAAGAGTGGAGTGGACAGTTGCTGGTTCTGTAAGCGTATTTCAGGGATTCTCATGTCGGTATGGTATTCGTTTGTATCAATAGGAATCGCAAAGATAAGAAAAGCAGGTCATCGCAGGGTATATCGTGTCCGCAATTATATTCTTTTGTTTCTTTTAACAGCTACTAATATAGCTATCTTTTATTTTTGCAACACACAAATTTGGAAAATATTCATAATTAAACAACCATAAGAACTTTTTTATGACTATGAGAACAAATTGTATTTTATTGTTAGTTATTTTGTTGGGAGCCTTTCCCTTAAATCGTGTACATGCCGATGAATCTGGAAGCATAATTCTGTACACTCCTTACACAAAAATTTCCGTGACGCCCGGAGCGTCCATTGATTACAGCATTGATTTGATTAACAACACGGACAGGGTTACAAATGCAAATCTCTCGGTCAGCGGATTGCCGGGCAGTTGGAAGCATGAAATCAAGTCAGGCGGCTGGACCCTCAGCCAGCTTTCTGTACTGTCCAAGGAAAAGAAAACGTTCAATTTGAAAGTGGAAGTTCCTCTAAAAGTAAATAAAGGAAGTTATCATTTCACAGTATTTGCCGGAGAAACCAAACTGCCGTTGGAGGTGGTCGTGGCCCAGAAAGGAACTTACCAGACCGAGTTCACTACCGACCAGCCCAATATGCAGGGCAATTCCAAGTCCACCTTTACCTTCAATGCCACTTTGAAAAACCAGACGGCCGACCAGCAGCTGTATGCGCTGATGGCCAATGCCCCCAGAGGCTGGAGTGTCGTGTTCAAGCCTAACTATAAGCAGGCCACTTCTGCCCAGGTGGAAGCGAACAGTAGCCAGAATGTGAGTATAGAGATTGTCCCTCCCGCCAATGTGGAAGCCGGCAATTACAAGATTCCGGTACGTGCGGCTACCGGTACGACTTCTGCCGACTTGGAGCTGGAAGTTGTTGTCACGGGTTCCTACGAGATGGAATTGTCCACGCCCAGAGGATTGTTGAGTACCGAAATCACAGCGGGAGATGTGAAGCGTATCGAGTTGGTGGTTCGGAATACCGGTTCTTCATTGTTGAAAGATATCCAGCTTTCTGCCAATAAGCCCGTGGACTGGGAAGTGTCTTTTGAGCCTTCGAAGATTGATATGCTGAAGGCGGGGGAAACGGCCAATGTCGTAGCTACCATGAAAGCATCCAAAAAGGCATTGCCCGGAGATTATGTGGCTACCATGACGGCCAAAACTCCTGAAGTGAATACAGACGCCCAATTCCGCATTGCCGTGAAAACCCCGATGATATGGGGATGGGTGGGCGTTTTGATAATAATCGTTGCCATAGGTGCCGTATGCTATCTGTTCCGTAAATATGGAAGGAGGTGAGCATGGACGAGCGAGTGATTGCATTGACAGACTTGACCAAGCAGTATGGGCGCTTCACTGCCGTAGACCGCATTTGCCTGACTATTCGTAAAGGGGAGATTTTCGGATTATTGGGGCCAAACGGCGCCGGCAAGTCAACTACCATCCTGATGATGCTGGGGCTGACGGAACCCACTTCCGGCTCTGTGGAGATTTGCGGTATCGACTCTACCAGGCATCCTATCGAGGTAAAGCGGAAAATAGGCTATCTGCCCGAAGATGTGGGGTTTTATGATGACATGACCGGTTCGGAAAACCTTATATATACTGCGCGTCTCAATGGCATTTCGGATGCCGAAGCGAAAGTCAAGGCGCTGGAGCTGATGGAGCATGTGGGGCTTGCCGGACAGATGAAAAAGAAGACCGGGAAATATTCGCGCGGTATGCGCCAGCGATTGGGGTTGGCAGACGTGCTTATCAAAAATCCGGAAATTATAATCCTGGAAGAACCTACTTCGGGAATAGACCCTGCCGGTGTTCAGGAGTTCATCGAGCTCATTAGGCAGTTGAGCCGGAAGGAGGGACTGACCGTCTTGTTCTCTTCCCACCACCTGGACCAGGTGCAGAAAGTTTGCGACCGCGTGGGACTGTTCAACAGTGGGAAGCTGGTCACCTTGATTGATATGTCTGATTTGAAGGACAAGCATCAGGAATTGTCTGATATTTATAACCATTATATGGAGGAAGGAGGAGAAAGGCATGAATAAAGTCAATTATCCTTTTCGGGTAGTCGTCAACAAGGAAATATCCGACCATGTGAAAAGTTGGCGGTTCATTATCTTGATGGGAATCATTTTGCTTACGTGCATGGGCTCACTCTATACCTCGCTTACCAACATAGGTGCCGCCATCAAGCCCAATGACCCGGACGGTTCGTTCCTTTTCTTGAAGTTATTCACAGCCTCGGATGGCACATTGCCTTCTTTTGTGCAGTTTATCAACTTTCTGGGGCCGTTGTTGGGGATTGCGCTGGGATTCGATGCTATAAATTCGGAACAGAACAAGGGGACGTTGAGCCGTATGCTGTCACAGCCTGTTCATCGTGATTGCATTATCAATGCCAAGTTCGTGGCTGCATTGATTGTGATAGGTATCATGCTGTTTGTACTGGGATTCCTCGTAATGGGCTGCGGGTTGATAGCGATAGGCATTCCTCCCACAGCAGAAGAATTTTGGAGGATTGTATTCTTTCTCATAATCAGTGTGTTCTATGTGGCATTCTGGCTGAATCTGGCCATTCTGTTTTCGCTTTGCTTCCGTCAGGCGGCCACCTCGGCATTGGCTTCGGTGGCGGTATGGTTGTTTTTCAGCGTGTTCTATACGATGATTGTCAATCTGGTTGCCAAGGCATTGAGCCCTTCGCAGCTGGCATCTCCTTATCAGATAGTCAGTTACCAGAAATTTATTCTCGGTCTGATGCGTCTGGCACCTAGCGAACTGTTCAATGAGGCGACCACAACGCTGCTGATGCCTTCCGTCAGAAGTTTGGGGCCGCTTACTATGGAGCAGGTTCAGGGGGCCATTCCCAGTCCGCTGCCATTGGGACAGAGTCTTTTGGTGGTGTGGCCGCAGCTCACCGGACTGATTGCAGCTACTGTCATCTGTTTTGCTCTTTCGTATGTCATATTCATGAGACGGGAAGTCAGATCACGGTAATGATAAGTATGTTTTATTGAGTGTTGAAAGTCCGTTCCGGCATTGGTTGCTTGAACGGACTTTTAATATTATTTGCCCGAACATTTGGTAATTCCAAAAACTTCCCTTACTTTTGCGCCCCGAACAAGGAGAGGTGCTCGAGTGGTTGAAGAGGCACGCCTGGAAAGCGTGTATACCCCTAAAGGGTATCGGGGGTTCGAATCCCCCTCTCTCCGCAACAGTTCTGAATAAGATGGAAAACTAGCGGGTAAAGGTCTACAAATCTATGATTTGTAGACCTTTTTTGCTTGTACTCCGTTTGCTTTGAAAGACTTGGAAACTATGTCTTTGTAAATTAATTATAGATAATGAAAGCTGGATGACATCTCCTTTCATAATAAGGCGATGGGATAATGCATTGCCACTGCAAAGCAAGTGCATGCTTTTTGCAGTGCTACTGCATTCAGCTTTGCAGTGGCGCTGCAACACATATGCAGTGTCACTGCAGCATATATGCAGTAGCGCTGCAACACGTTTGCAGTCACACTGCAGCAGATGTGCAGCGACGCTGACCCGGTAGGTGTGTACGGGATTGTATCATGTTTCGTTAAGAAGATATTATAAAGTATCCTTTGAATGTCGTATTTTTGTCTATCCGTAATTTAGAGTAGTCAAAGAAAACTATGAAACACACTCGTATGAAACTAAAAACAGCGGTAAAGAACCTTCATGAAGGCTGGAAATTCCGGCAGGCGAGACTGACCAATTGGTATCCGGCTACAGTTCCGGGAGTAGTCCACACGGACTTACTGCAGAACAAGATTATTGAAGACCCGTTTTTCCGGTTGAACGAACGGGGATTGCAATGGATTGACAAGGAAGACTGGGTTTATGAAACTTGCTTTACTCTTGCTGCCGACATGATGCGGAAAGAGAATATGGAGCTTGTGTTCGAGGGGCTGGATACTTACGCTGACGTTTATTTGAATGATGAATGTATACTGAAAGCGGACAATATGTTTCGCCGCTGGTCTATCCCCGTTAGGCAGTACATCAGGGAGGAGAATAATATATTGAAGGTGTACTTCCATTCGCCGGTAAAGATAGACGTCCCCAAATGGGATGCACTTCCTTACCAGTATCCGGCATCCAATGACCAGTCTGAAAACGGAGGCTTGTTCAACAAGAAGATAAGCATTTTTGCCCGTAAGGCGGGTTATCATTATGGCTGGGACTGGGGCCCACGTCTGGTTACCTCCGGCATCTGGCGTCCGGTGTATATCAGGGCTTGGAGCGATTTGAGAATCAACGATGTGTTTATCGAGCAGAAGGAAGTCGGTGCAGGCAGGGCCGTGATTGCCGGACATGTGGAGCTGGATGCCGATAAGGATATGGACGGAGTGCTGGTCACGATAACAGACGAGGCTACCGGAAGAGTGCTTGGCGAGTGGCAAGCGGATTTGAAGCGAGGCACCAATCGGGTGACCGTTGATTTCGTCCTTCACAAGCCGAAGCTGTGGTGGAGTAATGGACTGGGGGAGCCTTTCCTTTACCGTTTCCGTACGGATATCATTGCAGGCGGGGAATTGTTGGACTCTAAAACCGAAAGGGTGGGCATACGCTCTTTGAAGGTGGTGCATCAGCCGGATAAGGACGGGCATACTTTCTATATAGAGCTGAACGGGCGTCCGGTTTTTGCCAAAGGAGCCAATTACATCCCTTCGGATAACTTCCTGCCGCGCGTCACTCCCGAGAATTATAAAAGGACGATTCTCGATGCCGCCGGTGTAAACATGAATATGTTGCGTGTCTGGGGCGGAGGTATCTATGAGAACGATGTCTTCTATGATTTGTGTGATGAGCATGGAATTATGATTTGGCAGGACTTTATGTTTGCCTGCAGCATGTATCCGGCAGAAGGCGCCCTGCTCGATAATATCCATCAGGAGGCGGTGGACAATGTGAAACGTTTGCGCAATCATGCCTGCATTGCTTTGTGGTGTGGAAACAATGAATGCCAGGATGCCTGGCTGGGCTGGGGCTGGAAGTGCGAGATAGAACGGCAGAACAAGGAATATGCCGACAAGATTTGGGCACAGTACCGGCAGCAGTATCATGTCACCTTACCCGGGGTGGTCAGGGAGTATGCACCCGGAACCTTCTATTGGCCTTCTTCTCCGTTCGCATTCGAGGGAGAGATGTCCGGTACTACTGACGGGGACCGTCACTATTGGAGTGTCTGGCATGGTAAAGCACCCATTTCCGATTATGACAGCGAGAAATCCCGCTTTTTCAGCGAGTACGGCTTTCAGTCTTTTCCAGAGTTCGACTCCGTCAAGCGCTATGCTCCTTACCCCGAAGACTGGGATATACGTTCCGAGGTGATGATGTCCCATCAGCGTGGTGGCGACCATGCCAACGGGCTGATTGAGACTTACCTATTGAATGAATATAAAAAGCCGCGTGATTTCCGGGCATTCCTTTATATGAACCATGTGCTGCAGGGAGATGCCATCAAGACGGCCATCGAGTCGCACCGCCGCCAGATGCCGTATAATATGGGGACGCTTTTCTGGCAGCACAACGACTGTTGGCCCGTAGCTTCCTGGGCGAGCCGTGACTATTACGGACGCTGGAAGGCGCAGCACTATTATACTCGCAAGGTCTATGATGACATCCTGATTTCTCCGGTAGTGGAGGGGGATGATTTGAAAGTATATGCAGTGTCCGACCGCTTGGAGAATACTTCCGGCCGGCTGCAGCTCCAGGTCTGCCGGTTCGACGGCACTGTGGTTTATCACTGGGACAAATCTGTCGGCATTTCCGGTAATGACAGCCGTGTCTGTTTTTCCGCACCGCTTGCCAAGCTGCTGGAGGGGGCAGATAGAGGAACGGTATATGTCCGCGTAGACTATACGGACAAATCGGGCAGGGTGTACCATAACAACTACTGTCTGGACAAGCAGAAGAATATGAATTATCCGAAAGTGGATTTGCAGACCGAAGTCCGTTCCATTGAAGGCGGATATGAAGTGACGGTATCAACAGACAAGTTTGCCCGTGCCGTATGCTTGTCCGTTGCTGACAATGAAAGTGTATATAGCGACAATTATTTTGATGTCCAGCCGAAGAGCAGCGTGCAGGTACAGGTCAGGACGCGATTGTCTGCCGAAGCGTTCAACGCTTCGTTGAGGCTGACTTGCTTGAACAATGAATTCTGATAAGTTATGGAAAAACAAAGCGGAGCAACATATTGAAATGTTACTCCGCTTCTCATTGAGATGTTGAAAAATGTGTTTTCAGGAGATTTAGTTGTTTTCTTTTTTAATGTCTATGGT
>NZ_JBCNZM010000156.1:0-11372 GCF_040227615.1 Bacteroides sp. RTP31139st1_H2_RTP31139_211217
GTGTGATCCTGTTCAGCGCCTTAATGGTGGGCACTGCAGGAACGTTCACGTCTTGTAAGGACTATGATGACGACATCGAAAGCTTGGACAACCGCGTATCAGCAGTAGAAAAGCTGGTAAGTGACCTTCAAGCTAAGATTGACGCTGGATCGGTCATTACCGGCGTTGACAAAACAGAAGATGGCATTGTCATCAAATTAAGCAATGGCGAATCTTATCCTATCAAGAACGGAACAAACGGCACAAACGCTCCCGTTTGGAGTATTGTAAAAGACGCTAACGGTGACTATTGGTGGGCTAAAGACAATGTACAAACAGAGTTCCCTGCACGCGGTGAAAAAGGTGAACCGGGCAACGGTAGCGCTGGTCAAGACGCTAAAACCATCTATTACTACCCAGGTACTGAAGAAACTGGCAAGTTGCATGGCCAAGCAGAAGCTGGCTACTGGGTGAAAGTAACAGAAGAGAAGGGTAAAGATCCTTTATATGAAGTACAAACTACGAAATGGTTACCGGAAGGGACTCTTTCAGCAGTTTGGAATACAAAAGATGAAACTCTGACCCTTGGTAACATGAAGGATGAGAACGGCAAATTGGTTGAAAAGACTATTTCTCTGACTACTAAGTTGAAAGCATTGGTATTCATTCCTGATTTGTATGAAGACGGAGTAGAAGCTACTAAATACAAATATGCCAACGGTGATTTCATCGAAGCTGAAAAGAACGCAATAGAAAGTAAAGATGACCACAATGTAGCTTATGTAATCAAGAAAGGTACAAGTGCTACCAATTGGATTACTTTGAAAGATGCCACTAAGAAAACTTATTGGATGCCTTCAACCAGCGCAATGTACTATCACTTGAACCCGCTAAATGCCAAGCTGAAAGATATTGAGTGGAAATTCTTGGCAGCTACTCCGGAATATGTAGCTACAAAAGCTACTCCTGCTGTGGTAACCCCTATCTTCCAAAACGCAGGTAAGACCATTGACGGCGAAAAAATGTATGCTACATACAAACTCTCTGTAGAGGATTTGAAGAAGGGCAATTTGAGCACTCCCGGTGAAAACAACTATATTTCTATCGCAGCTCTGGAAGCAACATTGGTTAATGGCGAAAAAGAAGGTGAAGAAAAGTCTACAGTTACTTCTGACTATGCAGCCATCATGCCGATGATTCAAGGTTTTAAAGCCATTGCGTATACCGATGACAGCAAAATCGTAACAAAAAACACTTGTAAACCTGAACTGTATAAGACAGCTAAGGAAGCTATCGAAAACGTATATACTGTTCCTGCACAATACAATGGTGGTTCTATTGAATTGGCAGATTTACTGTGTATCCATCATGCAGATTCACTGTGTATCCATCATGTAGAAAACTTTGGAGAGAAAATTACTGCAACCACTCACAAAAGCATGAGTCTTGCTGAAGCTGCCCAGCTATATAATCTGACTCTCAAGTTTGAAGCTGTTCACTATATCAGCGGTGACAATGATACAGAGGAAAATGCTTACTCTCAATTGGAAGAAGACGGTACTTTCACTCCTTGCTATGTAAACGACAAAGAAGAAAGTGTGGTTATTCCTGAAGGAAGCACAGAAAAGATTGGCAGAAGTGCTATCGGTCGTCGTCCGGCAGTATTGGTTAAACTGGTTGATGCAACAAATAATGTAGTATTAGCAGGTTACATCAAGTTGGAAATCACTGAAAAAGCCGCTACTCCTGATGCAATTGTTATTGACAAGAGCACTCCGCAGTTGCCGTACTTGTGTGGTGAACAAACTGTATCCATCACTTGGAAAGACATGTCCGGTAAGATTCTTGAAGAACTGGGTATGACCAAGGAAGAATTCACAAAGGGTTATACATTTGTAAAAGACGAAACTTATGTAGCAGACGGTAAGGGTGGCTTCATTCAAGTAACAGCTGCTAATAAATTTGCAGCAGACAATACTTACGGTGTAGTTACTGAAACTCCTGACGGTAACACTAGTACAAATGCTATCCTGAACTGGACTAGCAATAAGACTCAAAGAGACCAACTCATCAAGGATTACAAAGATCGCGCCTTGACACTTTATGGCAAGTACAAACCTGTAGCAGGTGGAACAACTTACGCTATTTACGTAGGTATCAAGATTTCCATAGCAGAATTGCCGACTACTGCAAGTTATGGTAACAAACGTGATGCGTTCTGGTATCCTGCTGAAACAGCTTTGGCTGACAGAGATACTGTACGTACCAATGTTCCTGCTCCGGATGCAGCAAACAATGTAGCAAATTATGTGAAGAATCTTGATGACTACTTCTATCACTACGTAACAGAAGCTGGAAAAGAAGTTGAAAAATCAGGCATCGAATTCATTGTATCAGAAGCTTCCAAGCCGGTTTATGGTGAAATCTGGAACAACAAAGACAAAGGTATGGAAATCAAGTACAGCTACTTGTTCTCTGCTAAGAACGATGGTCTGACTATAGGTGGAAAGAAGTTGTTTGTAAGTACAGTTGAAGCTGACAAGAGCAAGAGCAGCACTAAGTTATACTGGGGTGAAAAGAGAGCAACCGCTTCTCTCATCGCAACTCTTGATAAGACAGCCAAGACAATTACTTATGCAAACAACGATGAAGCAAAAGTATTCTTGAACCTTTTCGGTCATAACGAAAACAAGCCTAACCAACAGTTTGCCATCATCGAGGTATCCGCTGTTTATGGTGACTGCGAAATTGAACTGGCTCCCGCTTACAACTTCAACGCTCGCTTCTTGCGTCCGCTGGATATTGAAAGCAACGACAAAGCCAAGTTCTTGGATGCAGAGGCTAACGGTTCTTCCGTATTACTTGGTAACTTGTTCAAGGCCAACGACTGGCGCGACAAACCGGTTATCGTATACAATGATAAAGACAAAGTATATGAAGCTGCTAAAGAAAACAACGTTAACTTGTACGAATACTACGGTATCAGCGCAATAACTTTGGATATTGACAATGCAACTTGTGACGTTAATGTTATCGGTGAACAGAAGCCTATCAACAAGGACGTTATCAAGCTGACAATCCTTGATAAAGTAGGTGGTACTGCAATTTCTAACCCGATTGACATCAAAACTACCAACATCAGCAAGTTGAACTCTGTAGTATTGAACTACAAGAACAATATGGGTAACACTAAAGACTTCACCATCATGGTTCCTGTAAAGGTCACATACACATGGGGTACAGTAAGTGCTAAAGTTGCCATTGCTGTTGATGGTACTATTGCCAACAGATAATTTTGTAAAGAACTCATCGCATCCTAAAATGCGGTAATATAATAAAGGTGCGTCATAATAAGGTGACGCACCTTTTTATTTAACAATGCACGATTAATAAATATATCAACAATGAACAATAAACAAATCCTTTTTATGCTTCTTCTCTCAGCAAGCTTTCTACTCGGAGCATGTTCAACAAAAGGACACGAAGAGAAGATGAAGACACAGAAAGAGGCAGAAGATGAGTTTGTAGCCACTTTGACTGCTGCAGACTCAAGCGCTGTTCTTACATTATGTACACAGTGTATGGATCTTCTAAAAGCTAAAGAGACTGACAAGGCTCTTGATATGCTTTACTCCATTGATGACGCTGGTATAGCCAAACCCTTAACGATACAACAACGGGAAGCACTGACCAAACGTTTCCAGCGTTTCCCGGTAATTCGTTATCGATTGGATTACCTCAGCTTCTCTACACAAGGAAATAATGACGTGAAGTACAAAATAGAATTTACGCCACGTTCAGATTCTGACACTCCAGGTAGTAGTATGGGGTTCATGTTCAACCCCATAAAAGCAAATGGGGAATGGGTACTCGCCATCAAAGACGGTAGACAGCCTAGTCGCGAAGCTGCTACCCCACTCCATGATGATGCACCTGCCCCAGTAGATGTAATTGTAGAAAAGTAATCAAAAACACAAGAAAGGCCCTCCTTTTTGTAGGAGAGCCTTTCTTTATATTCCACAAATCGTTTTACTACATTTAGAAGAGATACGCCGCAGACACCTGCCAAGTCTTATTCTTGGCACCGATGGCATCACCCGCATTCTTCCACGTAAATGAGTCGCCCATCGGGAGCTGATAGGTCACGCCAACCTGGAGATGCTTCAGCAGCTTCACACCGGCACCCAGATTAAGTGCCACTTGAGCCTTCTTGCGGTCTACGTAATCCTTCTTCTTGAAGTCGAAGAAGAAATCGGGACCGGCTGCCACATAAATACCCAACAAACTACCCAAGCCAATGGTATATTTCAGATTTACGGGTACTTCCAGTCCTGTTTGCTTCACCTCGTCCTTGCCGCGCTGAGAGAACAGCAAAGCACCATCAACACCCAAGCCTACAATGGGAATGGTGAACTCAGCCATCGGACCAATAAAGAAACCGGTAGAATTATCCTTGTTTCCCTTATATCCGCCATCCCAATCTATTTTCGTCATATTCACACCACCCTTAACACCCCACTTCAATAGTTGGGCCTGGGCAGGCATAGCCATAAACATACAGCATACAGCTATCACGAAAGCACTAAAAATCTTTTTCATAATCAATTGTGTTTAATATTACGGGACAAATATATGCAAATTCTTCCTAAAGAAACAACGTATGTTAGCATTTGTTCATTTACGAGAACAATGAATCACAAAACGCATTACCTTTGCAACCTGAATCAAAGAAAGATACCACACAGATAAAATAAAAAGCTATGATAAAAATCAGAAAGACGCAACCCACAGACATTGCAATCCTTATGGACATCTTTGAACAAGCGAAGCACATCATGCGGAAAGACGGAAATATGCTGCAGTGGAGAGGCAACTACCCTTCCAGGGAAATCGTCATAGCAGACATCGAACAAGGAAACAGCTATGTGTGCACCGACGATACCGAAGAAATTATCGGAACCTTCGCCTTTATCCGTGGAAACGACCCCACATATACGCATATCTATGAAGGAAAATGGGTGGAAGATACGCTTCCTTACGGCGTCATTCACCGGCTGGCAAGTACAGAACACAGCAAAGGAGTGGCCAATGCCTGCCTGCAATGGTGCTACGAACAAATACCCAACCTACGTGCAGATACCCACCGGGACAATCATATCCTGCAATACATACTGAAGAAGCACGGATTCAAATATTGCGGCATCATCCTTCTGGCCAATGGAGACGAACGGCTGGCATTCCAAAAAGTAGAAGGATAGACAAGGAAACCACGAATCTTTCATTTAAAGGAGTTATCAGCCGACAAGTCGGCTTAGGAGTTAAAGCCAATACTCGTGCGTATGTATTCACAGAAGTATCGGCTTTAACTTCTTCAACTCCTGACGGAGCGGAGCGAAGTGATAACTCCTCCAATTCCTTTAAATGAAAGAACCGGGCAAGAAAACTCAAATAATCATAACCCTTCAAACATTATCTGCCATATAATTGTATATATAGCAGGTTTCCACAATGTTGTGGAAAACAAAAACAAGATAACATATGAAGGATTATAAACGTATGACAGTCGGCGAAATCGTAGCCGACAACTTCAACAATGCCGGGATATTTGATAAATATGGCATTGATTTCTGCTGCCATGGTTCCGCACTGCTTCCCGAAGCCAGTAAAACTGCCGGAGCCGATATGGAGAAGGTGATAGAAGAAATAGAGCATCTGGCTCCGACAACCTCCGAAAATATTGATTTCAAGAGTTGGCCTCTGGACTTATTGGTGGACTATATTCTCAAAATCCACCACCGTAATATCCGTACACAAGGTCCCGAGATTGAAGAACTGCTGGATAAAATATGTCGCGTACACGGTGAAAAACATCCGTCACTCTACAATGTGCAGGCTCTCTTTCATGATTCCCTCTCCGACCTCAATGCCCATCTCGACAAAGAGGAACTGGTACTGTTTCCCTACATCTATGAGATGGTAAAGGCTAAGCTGGAAAATACTCCCCTGCCCGAATTCCACTGTGGAAGCATCGAAGCTCCCATATCCGTCATGATGGCAGAACATGACATTGAAGGAGAACGCTATCGCCACATAGAGCATCTGACCAACGGCTATACAGCTCCAGAAGATGCCTGCAACAGTTACCGCCTCGTACTCCAACAGCTTAAAGCATTTGAAGAGGCCTTGCACCAGCACATCCATCTGGAAAATAATATCGTTTTCCCACGCTCCATCAAAATGGAAGCAAAATTAAGAGAACAGCCATGACACAAATCAGAATCAAACGGGTATATGAAGAACCCAATGCAACAGACGGCTACCGTGTATTGGTGGACCGGCTGTGGCCTCGCGGCATAAAAAAGGAACATCTGAAATACGATGTCTGGGAAAAGGATATTACCCCTTCACCTGAATTAAGAAAATGGTTTCACGAAGACCAAGCGGAACACTGGGAGGGGTTTGCAGCCATGTATCGCAAGGAACTGGAAAATTCGGAAGCCGCCCTTAGGTTCATTGACACCATAAAACACCACCATACCATAACCTTACTATATGCTTCCAAAGCACCGATATACAACCATGCACGCATCCTGCAACGGTTTCTGCAGGAGCACTTAGACTAATTACTCACAATCTTTACAGTAAAAGCAAAGATGAACTGTAACTCTGGAAAGGCTGTTCAACGAATTGGTGCTACAAGGACACAAACTTCTTTTTCAAGTCGTCCACTCCCATTCCCGTAAAATAATCCTCTATAAAGTCCCAGCGCTGTTCATCCGTCAGCTTATCTGTTCCGAAGAAGAAAGAGAACAAGTCAATCTGCTCCTGGAATATCTGCCCGTTGGTATCCAGAATCAGATTGCGGTAATCATCGCCAAGCGCAAGTTCCTGCAGAGTTTCGGGGTCATTGAAACGGACAAATACGCAAGGCGTACCGCCACCCTCCACACTGAACGAAAGGCAGTCAAGCATAGAAAGCAGATTAAGCAGCATATTCAAGTCCGAGAAAGGAGTGCAATAAAACACCAGGCGGTCTCCCTTACTGCCCACTATGCGTTGGCTAAACAGTTTTTGATAGCGCGACAAAAGCAAATCAAAGCCTTTGGTCACCGTAAAAGAGAGTTCATTGGAATCCTTCTTTTTCACACTGCTGATATAGCTTACACTGCGGCCTTCCTCCGTGCGACTCTCCAGCAGGGAACCGATAAAGCGTTTGGCAGAGCGCACGTCCATGCCATGCTCGGCAAAGACAGCCCGCAATTCTTCTTCATCAAAACGTCCTTTCGACTTTATCAATGACGTTTTCAGCATCGTTGTCAGGCTCTTGAACAAGGCATCCATCCGCTCACGGATGACAGTGGCATCTTCCTTCAACAACACCTCATGCTTGCCTACAGACACGGCACGGGCTCCCTCCCACAACGTTCCATTATTCAGTTTCTGTTTGAATTCCTTGTAGCCAAGCTCAGGGAAACGCTCTTCCCAAAGCGCTTCCAGACGTGCGACGTAAACCCCGTCCTCCCCTTCTACCTTTGTCAGATAGCAATGGAATTCACGGGCAAAGACATCACCCGTCTTGTCCTGGACATATCCTTCGGTCAACAGATTCTTGGGGCTGATTTCAAGCAGATGCCTTCCATAACGCTGCATCAAATCGTCTTCCAGCCAAAGCAAGGCGGTCTTGATGAGCTGTCCCAACTCCGCTTCATACTCCAGCTTGTTCTTTGTACGCGGCAGTTTCACCACAAACTCGAAATCGGACAAAGATACCATGATTTCCGGTTTTTCCCCTTTCATGCGGTACACTTCCATGAGTTTTCTCAGAATAAGCACCAGCTGTTCCTGGGCAATGTTCCCTGTCTGATGCAGACGCTTCATATAATAGAAATCCCGTTCATGGTAGTCGGTAGCGGCAATACCCTGTATCTCCGTATCACGCGCGGCACGCCCTATCTCCTGAATATAGTCGACAAACGTACTGGATGGCGCCACATGGTATACACGGTCTATATCACTGATGTCCACTCCCATACCAAAGGCTTTCGTAGCCACAATCAGTTTCTTGGTTCCTTCCTTGAACTCTTGTACAATGGCAGCTTTCTGTTCCTTGTCCTTCTTGCCATAATAGGAGGCAACCAGACGCCAGTCCGCCGGCTTCACCCACGTCTTCAAGCGCATGTCGATGCCACCCGCAAAAGGATAATAGAGCAATGTCTTGTGCCCGTCCAGGAAGTCCTCCACCCGCGCAGCCACCACGCGCTGCTTTGCCTTGTCGTATGTCTCCCCGTCCTCCATCTCCATCTGACGGATGTCAAAGCCAATATTCCGGCGCTTCACTGTACCTACATAAAGCACGCAAGGCTCCATCTGCAAGGAACGAATAGTCTCGAATATCATGTCATTACCTCCTTTCGGGTTCCAGACAGCCGTAGCAGTCAATGCAAACAACGGGAAATTATAGCCGAGAGTCTGTTTCAAAGCAGTCAGGTAGCGCCCCAAGAACCAATAGTCCACGCGGAACTCCTTGCCCCACGTAGTGACCGTATGCGCCTCATCGACCACCACCAGACCGATGCGGCGCTCGCCTACAAAATGCTTAATGTCGTAAGAGAGAAGCAATTCCGGCGAGAGATAGAACAAATCAATCTCCCCCTCACGCACCTGCCGGTAAACCTCCATCTTCTGTTCCGGCGATAAATCGGACGAGGCGTATGCCACACGCATATACCCCAGCTCTTGCAGACTTTCCACCTGGTCTACAATCAACGCCTTCAAAGGGGAAACCACAATGGTAAGCAGATTATACTCCTTCCCCAGATAGATGGCAGGAAGCTGGAACAACAAAGATTTTCCGGAGCCGGTAGGGGCAGTCAGCAAGATATTGTCTACCTGCGTTTCACCTTTCCAAGCCTTTTCAGCCTCCAGTATAACGTTCTCTATCAGCTGTCCCTGCGAAATGCAGAGTTTCTCTTTTCCCTTGGACAAGTCATCGTAAATCTCAAGATTACGAAACTGTTCGTAGCCGTAAGTCTCCTTTAAAATCGTGTTTATGGTTTCGCGGCAGTTTTCAGGCAGATGCCTTTCCTTCAAATCCGGTAACCGGCGTGTTGTTGCTTCTTGTACATTCATTATTATTGTAGTGTGGGGATATTAAAAAGAAAAGAAGTAATTCTTCAACCATAGTTATCGGTTTTGGAATTACTTCTCCCTATGTTTCAAAATATTACCAGACATACCGGTAAGTTTTTTCTTTTAAAGCGTATCAATATTCCTCCTCGTTAAAGAAAAAGTCCTCTTTGCTGGGATAATCGGGCCAAATATCTTCTATGCTTTCATAAATCTCGCCTTCATCTTCCATTTCCTGCAGATTCTCAATCACTTCAAGCGGAGCACCCGAACGCATGGCATAATCTATCAATTCATCCTTAGTTGCCGGCCAAGGAGCATCTTCCAATTTAGATGCTAATTCCAATGTCCAATACATAGTCTCTAGTATTAAAATTGTGAATATTAAGTCCTATTTCTATTTTTCGGCAAAAGTATAACAATTTATTTCACTTGCAACTATTATTCCAAAATATTTCACCTTTTTTGTCGTCTTGATTCATTTTACGGGAAAGAACGAACAAATAATCAGACAAGCGGTTCACGTAAGCCAGTAATTCCGAAGCGATTTCCACTTGTTCGGCCAGAGCAAGAATCCGACGCTCTGCACGACGGCAAACCGTACGGCAAACGTGGCAGACTGCCGCACCGCGACTTCCGCCGGGAAGAATAAAGGCTGAAAGAGGAGGCAAAAGAGTATCCAAACGGTCTATCTCCCGCTCCACCATTTCCACCTGCTCCGAGCTGATGATACTGGCTTCTTTCAGCTCCATTTTCTCCCGGTCTGTGGCCAGATGAGAGCCTACGGCAAAAAGTCTGTCTTGCACTTGCTGCAGAAAATCTTTATCCTTTCCGTCAAGCAGGTACGTGATGAGAAGACCCAGATTGGAATTTAGCTCATCCACCGTACCGTATGCCTCAAGGCGGATATGCGTTTTAGGTACACGGGTTCCACCTACAAGAGAGGTGGTTCCTTTATCTCCGGTTTTGGTGTATATCTTCATAAGGAATTAATGTTTAGGGGTTAGAGATTAATGTTTAGCAGCCAGTAAGTGGAGCTAAGCACTAATCACTAACCGCTAATCACTATTGAAACGCCTAAAGATAATCAAAAGTTGACAATATAGTCTTGTTTTATCTTTGTTTTATCGAAGAATATGATACCAAGGTCATAAAGGTCGAACGTAATACCCGCCCGCCCGTCCTGCTTCATACGTTTCCAGAGGGCAAACATCTGCGGAGTGTAACGGATACCTTCAATTACAAAAACAGACTTTCCCCTGGTACGGGTGGAACAGATGCGGAAGACCTCCTCTACAAAATCGGGATGACGATAATCGTGCAAATAAAGGAAATCAACGGGAACGCCACTCTCCAGAAAGAGCTCGGAAAGGTCGGAAGCCGAAGTATAATCTGCCCCCTCCTTCCCCGCTTTCAAATAGAGGGCAGAAGCGGCAAGCGTACCGGCATCTACAATGGTCTCCGGCTGGGTATAGTTTACCAGACGGAACAGAAGGCGTTTTACTTTCTTCGATTCGTACTTCCAACGTTTATCTTTCTCCAGCTCCAGTTGCTTCTGTGCCTTGGCCAGCTCTTCATATTTATAATAAGCCGTACTTTCGTAAATTACATGCGTAATCAGGTTAAAGGCAAAAGGAGAATGTACACCGTAGCCGCAACGGTGCCGGAAACGGTACAGCCAGATAAAAGGCCGTTTTAGAGTAAGCAAAATACGATTCATTATTTTAATGTGCTAATGTACCTTCGAAAGTCACCCCTTCACCCGAAGAATAATTCTCCGTAACAGTCAGGAGTACCTTGTTATCCTCAAAGCAGAGCGTAAGCCCAAGAGCGCTTATCCAGTTGACATAATGTACTTTCAGTTGCAAAGCATCAAGTGACGCCCACGCATAACTGCCTGCCACCTGGAAAGGGCCTTCTATACCCTTAAAACGCCCCTTTGCAGCAACCGAATACGGAGGATAGCCATCAATTGCCGCTTTCGACCATTGCTTATAGCCAAACGGAAGACTGTATGTCTTTCCGTCTTTCTCCACCACAGTCATCACTACTTCTTGCTGCTTGAATTGCAGCTCGATGGATTGCCATCCGTATTTGTTCTCTCCGAGCAGGATGCGCTTGCCTGCGTATTTCTGTGAAAGGGAGGAAGCAGCCTTTCCTTGCACTAACGGCAGTTGATAAGAACGCTGTTTCTTCTGCAGGCGCTTGTAGTCCTTACCGGGCGCTAATACCTGGTCACCGACCTCCGGCAACAAGCGGTTCCAGAC
>NZ_JBCNZM010000157.1:0-6058 GCF_040227615.1 Bacteroides sp. RTP31139st1_H2_RTP31139_211217
GGTTGTCGAGAGAATTAAAAAAGAAATAAATGGGAATTGATAGAGCACTATGTTTTCAGACGAATTAGAACATATATCCTGGGAGGAAACCACGGCACGCATCCATGCCAAGACAGATGCGGATGTACGCCGTGCCCTCTCCAAAGAACATTGTAATGTAGAGGACTTCATGGCCCTCATCTCACCCGCCGCTGCCCCCTATCTGGAGACGATGGCACGATTGAGCAAGAAATACACCGAGGCACGATTCGGGAAAACCATCTCCATGTTCGTGCCTCTTTACATCACGAATTCCTGCACCAACTCTTGCGTGTATTGCGGTTTCCATATCAGCAACCCCATGCCGCGTACCATACTGACGGAAGAAGAAATCGTGAACGAATACAAGGCCATCAAGAAGCTGGCACCTTTCGAGAATTTGCTGTTGGTGACGGGAGAAAATCCGGCCAAAGCAGGCGTGCCCTACATAGCCCGCGCACTGGACCTGGCAAAACCCTACTTCAGCAATCTGAAAATAGAAGTGATGCCCTTAAAAACGGAAGAGTATGCAATGCTGAAAGGGCACGGCATGAACGGTGTGATTTGCTTTCAGGAAACCTATCACAAAGCGAATTACAACATCTACCATCCCCGCGGCATGAAGTCCAAATTTGAATGGCGTGTCAACGGTTTCGACCGTATGGGGCAGGCGGGCGTCCACTCCATCGGCATGGGAGTACTCATCGGTCTGGAGAAAGAATGGCGGACAGACATCACCATGATGGCTTATCACCTGCGCTATCTCCAAAAACATTATTGGCAGACGAAATACAGCGTCAACTTCCCCCGTATGCGTCCTTCGGAGAACGGCGGTTTCCAGCCCAATGTCATCATGAGCGACCGCGAACTGGCACAAGTCACTTTCGCCATGCGCATCTTCGACCATGATGTGGACATCTCCTACTCCACCCGCGAGCCTGCCGATATACGCGACCACATGGCAACACTCGGTGTGACAACCATGAGCGCCGAAAGCAAGACCGAACCGGGAGGATATTACAGCTATCCGCAAACACTGGAACAGTTTCATGTCAGCGACGAGCGCAAGGCTGTGGAAGTGGACAAAGCATTGAAACGCCTGGGGCGCGAACCAGTGTGGAAAGATTGGGATGCGAGTTTTGATTTGAAGGCTTTCAAGAGATGAGTGGCCGAATACAGAACCTTAATAATAATGAACAAATGAACCGATATGCCAGACAAACGTCCCTCCCTGAAATAGGCGAAGCCGGACAAGAGAAACTGCGTAATGCCAAGGTGTTGATAGTCGGTGTGGGAGGATTGGGTTCTCCCATTGCCCTCTATCTGGCGGGAGCAGGAGTCGGAACGCTGGGATTGGTGGACGATGACCAGGTCAGCATCAGTAATCTTCAACGTCAGGTTCTGTATGCTGAAGCTGACCTTGGGCAGCCTAAACCTCTATGTGGCGCCCGTAGAGTGCAGGGTTTGAACAGCGATGTAAACGTGGAAGTATACCCCTTCCGTCTGGACAAGAAGAATGCCGGAGAACTGATAAGGAACTACGATATAGTGGTAGACGGATGCGATAACTTCGCTACCCGCTACTTGCTGAATGACGTATGCAACGCTTGGGGCAAGCCCTACGTTTATGGTGCCATTCAAGGCTTTGAAGGCCAAGTGTCCGTCTTCTGCTACGGTGAGGGTGCAAAAAACTATCGTGACCTCTATCCGGATGAAGAAGGGACACTGCTCATGCCATCTCCGGACAAATCGGTTATCGGCGTAACCCCTGCCATTGTGGGTAGCGTAGAAGCCAATGAAGTGTTGAAACTGATTTGCGGCTACGGTGAACCCTTGGCAGGAAAGCTATGGACGATTGATTTAAGAACCATGCAGTCGTATATTCTCTCATTATAGACAAACATCCATAAAGATATGAAACTGATAGTCATTACCACGCCGCAATTCTTTGAAGGAGAAGCAGCGGCAGTTACCTCCTTATTCCAAAACGGTTTGGAAATACTCCACTTGCGCAAGCCGGGAGCTTCGGCAGAGGAGATGGGGAATTTTCTTCAACAACTACCGATGGAATATATGCCGCGCATTGTCACGCATGAGCAATTCCAGCTGGCATCCGTTTTCGGTCTGAAAGGAATTCATCTGACCGGACGCAATCCACAGATACCGTCCGGATATAAGGGACATGTCAGTCGCTCTTGTCACTCTCTTGAAGAAGTGTTGAAACATAAATCAGATTGTAACTATGTGTTCCTCAGCCCCATTTATGACAGTATATCCAAAGAAGGCTATTCTTCTGCTTACTCCTGCGATACCTTGCAGAAGGCGCAGCAAGCTGGTATTATCGACTCAAAGGTGATGGCATTGGGTGGCATCACCTTGGAACATCTTCCGGAAATAGCCGCTTTAGGTTTCGGAGGTGCCGTACTGCTGGGAGATGTCTGGCAGCAAGCGAAGGAAGCTTTCATCCCCCACTTCCTCCACCTGAAACAGCTTTCCTCTCACCCCTTTAATTTTTAATTTCTAATTTTTAATTATTTCATGCTTCCCCCTATTATCCTTTCCATTGCCGGTTCCGACTGTTCGGGCGGTGCAGGCATACAAGCAGACATTAAGACCATTTCCGCTTTGGGAGGTTATGCCGCTTCCGTCATCACGGCTGTTACTGCACAAAACACACTGGGAGTACAATCGGTTTATCCGATACCTGCGGATATGGTTAAGGCACAAATCACCTCTGTTATGGATGATTTAAGGCCGGATGCCGTCAAGATAGGTATGGTACATGATGCCAGTATTGTGACCACCATTGTCGATTGTCTTCAGACTTATACTCCGGAGTGTATAGTCTATGACCCCGTCATGATATCGACCAGCGGACGGCGACTGATGACCGAAGAAACCATACAAGTCATTAAGACGGAACTGTTTCCGCTATGCACCCTCATTACTCCCAACCTGAATGAAGCAAGCCTGCTTTGGGGGCAAACCATTACCGGTACTGTGGAGATGCGACAAGCGGCACAGGAATTATCCTGCAGATACAACACCGCTATTCTCGTCAAAGGCGGACATCTGGAGGGTAATGACATGTGCGACGTGCTTTATTGCCGGCAACCTTCTGCCGGGGCTGACGTCCTGCCATCCGGATGCATCCTCTATTCCAACCCCAAAATAGAGAGCCGTAACCTGCACGGCACAGGGTGTACCCTTTCCTCTGCCATAGCTACATTTCTTGCCGGTGGCAACAAACTCGATGAAGCGGTCTGCAAGGCTAAAGAGTATATCGGTACTGCGATAAACCGGGGGAAAGACATGAATATAGGGCACGGGAACGGTCCGTTATGGCACTTTCCTTTATCGGAATAAGAGCTCGTCGAAACGCATTATCTGTTTACCTTAAACGCATTATCTGTCAGCCTCCGATACATCATGTGTTTGGCACCAACGGACAATGCGTTTCGACATGCCTGCTTCTTAATAGCGTATGCCCAGAATTTTCTTGGCATCGTCTTTCTTGAACAGTGAATCAATGACGTCTAAAATCGCTTCGTAGTTTTCCGGATCTACGATATTGGGAGCGAATATGTTGAGGACTTTCATCTTGTCGTCATCAAAAGTATATAGTGCCATCAAACTGGCACATTGCACACAGTTCAGGCTGTTGTTTCGGGCAACAGTTCTCATCATTTCGATTTGATCATCCTTGAAAGGGTGGGACTTCACTTTTTCATAAAAATGCCGGAAGTCTTCGGGGTGCATCCCCCTGACATAAACCGGAGCTGGAGAATCAATCACTACTTCACTGGGAACAACCGGCAACGTACGTGGCTCTCCGGAGAATGAGTCCATTGCAACGACTCTCCCACCTTCAAAAGTCACGACAATCTGAGTTCGGCTGATATTACTTTTACCGGACAGCACTCTGGAATATTCCCATTCTTCTATATCCCGGTCGAAGCGGCGATACTCTGGAGTTCCCAATATCTTGGTGACCTCCTGCCTGCTCATCCCCTTCTGGATACTGTTCAACACATCTACCTTAGCATCATAAAACAAGCTGGAACAACTGCTGAATCCCATCGTCATTACCAGTCCCGCAATAATTAGTCTGATTGTTTTCATCTTATCGAGTTTTTAGTTGCCACAAAGGTAGGCAGAAACATGGATAGACCTCTTATTATCCCCCTATTTGTCAAAAGGGATTTCCCTACTTTTTTTAGCCATATACCTATTAATATGGAAATAATCCGTTATTTTTGCAGATACTATCACTATAAATAGGTAAAAACACATGGAAAAAGCAAAAGTATACTACTCTGACTTGCGTACTTCCCCTACATCCAATCTTTTGGATAAAATGGAACGCTTGCTGAAACGGGCAGGCATCGAGCAACTCCCTTTGAAGGATAGCTTTGCTGCCATCAAAATCCATTTCGGCGAACCCGGCAATCTGGCATACTTGCGTCCCAATTATGCAGCTCGAATGGCAACCCTGCTCCGCAGCCTGGGAGCCAAACCTTTCCTGACGGACTGCAACACACTGTATTCCGGTCGTCGCGCCAATGCCGTAGACCACTTGCAAAGCGCGATGGAGAATGGGTTCAACCCCATTTCGGCCCAGTGCCAGGTCATCATCGGCGACGGACTGAAGGGAACGGACTACCGCGAAATCCCTCTGAACGGAGAATATTGTCCGGCACCCAAAATCGGTACAGCGATAGCCGACGCCGATATTGTAATCAGTATGAACCACTTCAAGGGACACGAACAAGCCGGCTTCGGCGGTGCTTTGAAGAATCTGGGCATGGGATGTGCCAGTGTAGGCGGAAAGCTGGAACTGCACTGCGCCTCGCAACCCAAGGTTGACGTAGAAAGCTGCATAGGCTGCAACATCTGCGTGAAGCACTGCGCACACGACGCTGTGCACCTCAATACCAGCCGCAAGGCAGAAATAGACTACACCAAATGCGTAGGTTGCGGACAGTGCGTAGCCCTCTGCCAGCACGACGGTGCCGTGATGGGAGCCGAAGATACCTCCGAGCGCCTGAACTACAAGATTGCGGAATATGCCCTCGCTGTCGTTATGGGCAAGCCCCATTTCCACATCAGCTTCATCATGAACGTATCTCCCGAATGCGACTGCTGGAACCACAACGATGCCGCCATCGTGCCCGACCTCGGCATTCTGGCTTCGGCAGACCCGGTTGCACTGGACAAGGCATGTGCAGATATGGTCATCCAAGCCCCGATACTGCACGGTAACAATTGCCTTGCCACGGCACACGAGCACGACGACTTGTGTGGATGCGACAAGTTCCACTTGATGCACCCCGACACGGACTGGCTTGCCGGATTGCGCCATGCCGAGAAAATAGGATTGGGAACCATGGAATATGAATTGGTGAAGATTTGATTAAACCTTTTCAGTTTTAAACAGTCATACTAAAAATAGATTTATCAACTATAATATTATACAAATGGAAACATCTGCAAAACTTTATTCTTTGCCTTTCGGCAACGTAAAGACCTATCTATTCGTCCTGCTGTTCGTGGCAGGAAACATCGCCTTGCCGCAACTCTGCCATCTGGTCCCAGCAGGCGGTCCGACGTTGCTTCCCATCTATTTCTTTACACTGATAGCTGCTTATAAATATGGTTTCAAGGTAGGTCTGCTGACGGCTCTCTTGTCTCCGGTCATCAATCATCTGCTTTTTGCCATGCCTGCAGCAGCCGTGTTGCCGGCCATACTTATAAAGTCCGGTCTGCTGGCCGGAACCGCCGCTCTTGCTGCACGCTATGCCAAGAATATCTCTTTATTGGCATTGCTGGGTGTAATCCTCTCCTATCAAATTATCGGTACGGCCTTTGAATGGGCACTGTGCGGTAATTTCTTTTTGGCAGTGCAAGATTTCCGTATGGGCATTCCGGGCATGCTGATTCAGTGGTTTGGAGGATATGCACTGCTGAAAGCAATCGCAAAGAAATAAACGTATATTCTCAAACAGTATCCCTTAATCCTAAAACTTTGTTCGCACACTGC
>NZ_JBCNZM010000157.1:6127-8038 GCF_040227615.1 Bacteroides sp. RTP31139st1_H2_RTP31139_211217
GGGATAGACATCCGCAAACCATAAACAAAGTTTTTTCTTAACTGATAAAAACTTTTTCCCTAACTAAGAAAAACTTTCTCCTTAATAGAGAAGACTTTTCTCTTAATACTTTGAACTTTTTTCCGCTATTTTCCTTTCTCCCTACAATAAAATCATTAATTTCGTGCCGAACAATATATCATATTTTCAACATGGAAGTAGTAACGAACAACTGGTTCACTAAAAAATATCCAATAGGTTTTGCCTTAAGCGGCGGTTTCATCAAAGGCTTTGCCCATTTGGGTGCCATGCAATCCTTATTGGAACATGACATAAAGCCCAATATACTTTCCGGAGTCAGCGCCGGAGCCTTGGCCGGGGTATTCTACGCCGACGGCAATGAACCGCATAAAGTTCTTGACTACTTTGCCGGGCACAAGTTTCAGGACCTGACCAAACTGGTGATTCCCAAAGTCGGATTGTTTGAATTGGGAGAATTCATCGATTTCCTGAAAAGCAATCTGAAATCCAAGAAACTGGAAGAACTGCAAATCCCTCTGATTATTACAGCTACTGACCTGGACCACGGACGTCTGGTACATTTCCATAAAGGGGACATCGCCGAACGCGTAGCAGCTTCGTGTTGCATGCCGGTATTGTTTGCCCCGGTCAATATAGACGGCACCCATTACGTGGACGGAGGCCTGCTGATGAACCTGCCTGTCTCTACCCTCCGCCGTATATGCGAAAAAGTGATTGCCGTGAATGTCAGCCCTCTGATGGCGACCAAGTATAAAATGAACATTGTGAGCATTGCCTTACGTTCCTATAATTTTATGTTCCGCTCCAACTCTTTTCCTGAACGCGAGAAGGCTGATTTGCTGATAGAACCTTATAACTTGGAAGGATACAGCAATACAGAGCTGGAAAAGGCGGAGGAGATATTCATGCAGGGATATAATACGACCAATGATATATTGGAACGCCTGCTCATTGACAAAGGCAGCATTTGGAAAGAATAAAATAACCATTCTATAACATAGAAAACAAAGAAATGAACGACGAAAACAAATTGATTATTTATCAAGTGTTCACCCGACTATTCGGAAACAACAATAACCACTGCATCAATAATGGCAGCATCACTGAAAATGGATGCGGCAAGATGGCCGACTTTACAGCCAAGGCGTTGGGAGAAATCAAGAAGCTTGGCGCTACACATATCTGGTACACGGGCATCATCGAGCATGCTACGCAAACTGACTACCGCCGTCACAATATCCAACCCGACCATCCGGCCATAGTGAAAGGTAAAGCCGGATCTCCCTATGCCATCAAGGACTACTATGATGTCGACCCGGATCTCGCCAAGGACGTACCGGAGCGTATGAAAGAGTTTGAGAATCTGGTGCAGCGCACTCACCGTAGCGGTCTGAAGGTTATCATAGATTTTGTTCCCAACCACGTAGCCCGTCAATATCACTCGGATGCCCAGCCGGATGGCACTTCACAACTGGGGTCAAACGATGATACCAATTATGCGTTCAGCCCATATAATAACTTCTATTATATCCCGAAATCGGAACTGCATGGCCAATTTGACATGAAAGGTGCAGCCGCCGAACCTTATAGGGAGTTTCCGGCAAAAGCTACCGGAAACAACCGTTTTGATGCTTATCCAAACATCACCGATTGGTACGAAACTATAAAGTTGAATTATGGAGTGGATTACCAGAACGGCGGGACTTGCCATTTCGACCCCATTCCCGACACATGGACCAAGATGCTGGATATCATGCTGTTCTGGGCGGGAAAGAACATAGACGGTTTCCGTTGCGATATGGCCGAGATGGTTCCCGTAGAGTTCTGGGAATGGGCAATTCCGCAGGTCAAGGAACAATATCCCTCCCTGCTGTTTATAGCCGAAGTCTA
>NZ_JBCNZM010000157.1:8048-11329 GCF_040227615.1 Bacteroides sp. RTP31139st1_H2_RTP31139_211217
AGAATTACTTGTTCCGTGGCAAGTTTGATTATTTATACGACAAAGTAGGACTTTATGATACCTTGCGGGCTGTTACTTGCGGGTATGAATCGGCAACTGCCATCACCCGTTCCTGGCAAAGTCTGGGAGGTATAGAAAAACGCATGCTGAACTTTCTGGAAAACCATGACGAGCAACGTATCGCTTCCGACTTTTTTGCCAGTAACCCACGCAAGGCGATTCCGGCACTCATTGTGTCAGCTTGCATGAACACCAATCCGATGATGATTTATTTCGGTCAGGAGTTTGGTGAGCTGGGCATGGATAGTGAAGGTTTCAGCGGCCGGGACGGACGTACAACCATCTTTGACTATTGGAGTGTAGATACTATCCGCCGTTGGCGCAATGGCGGCAAGTTCGACGGCAAGATGCTGACGGAGGACCAGAAACACCTATACAGCATTTATAAACGGCTACTGACTCTTTGCAATGAAGAAAAGGCCATCTCTCAGGGGGCTTTCTTCGATTTGATGTATGCCAATGTCAACGGATGGCGCTTTAATGAACATAAGCAATATACATTCCTGCGCAAATTTGAGAGAGACCTGCTGCTGTTCGTCGTGAACTTCGACCATATCTCGGCAGACCTTGCCATAAATATTCCTTCTCATGCTTTTGACTTCCTGCAAATACCGCAGATGGACCAGTACAAAGCTACGGAGCTGCTCAGCGGAAAAGAAGAAAACATAAGTCTGCTTCCCTATAAGGCTACTAATGTGGCCGTCGAAGGATATGGAGGAAAGATACTTAAGATAAAGCTATAACGGAATCACAACTCTGGTGATTTATTAGATTTGGCACTGATTATGCAGAACAACACGGATTTCTTAATCGCTTCGTGGTTTTCCGCATAATCAGTGCCAAGTCTTTATTTGTTCTCTTCCATATATTCCTTCAGCCGATATAGCCGCGTGATGGCAGGATTATAAAAATCATCAGGATAATGTGCATCTATGTCACTCAGGTTAGCTTGCACAAAACGTTTCACATCCACTATGTTCTCAGCATCAGACAATGTTACACTTTGAGGGAAAGATGTGCTCTTTGCCCAAGCTATCAGCGCTTTAACGCTATCTTCATCAAATTTATATTCGGCCATATTCTACATATTTTCTTGCAAAGATAGTGCAAACCGGATGCAGAATAAAATGACCCACCCATTTTTTTATGCTAAAGTTATCCTCATCTGCATGAACAAAATTCCAATTTGTTGTGTTATATAAATGTGTTTTTCATAGTATTAGATATAAGATTAATTAAAAGAGACGTACCCGCTTGTGATAAGTAAGTACATCAAAAACAGAAGCGTCTGTTTGATTGATAAATGTGTAAGGAGCATCGGTTTACCAGAGCCGATGCTTTTTTTTACCCTTCTTTGTAGCATGTTAGAAATATTATCCGTAAATTTGGCAGATAATAAGGAAAGAATATGATATGAATATCCCTGTTATATTTCAATTTTTGAAAGAACTGTCTGCAAACAACAATCGTGAATGGTTCAATTCTCACCGGGAACAGTATGAAGTCGCCCGCAGCGAGTTTGAAAACTTGCTTACAGTAATTATCTCCCGTATCTCTTTATTTGATGAAAGCATCCGTGGTATAGAAGCAAAGGACTGTACATACCGTATTTATCGTGATACACGCTTTTCCGAAGATAAAACTCCCTACAAGACACATCTGGGAGGATATATCAATGCGAAAGGAAAGAAATCCGACCATTGTGGCTATTACGTGCATCTGGAACCGGGAAACTGCTTGTTGGCCGGTGGAAGTTATTGTCCTCCCCCGCCCTTGTTAAGAGCTCTGCGACAAGCGGTACACGACAATATAGATGAATTTCGCAGTATAGTGGAAGATCCTGCTTTCAAGCAATACTTTCCCGTCATCGGAGAGAATTTTCTAAAAACAGCTCCAAAAGGATTTCCAAAGGACTATCCCTATCTGAAATACCTTCAGTGTAAAGAGTATACGGTTGCCTGCTGCCAGCCGGACAGCTTCTTTCTTGCTCCAGACTTTTTGGATCGTACAGACGACATCTTCAAGCAGATGAAGCGTTTTTCTGATTTTGTGAATTACACCATAGACGACTTTGAATAATTTACCTATATAACTAACTTAAAACATTTGAATTATGGTTATAGACAGACTTGAAAACATAGAAAAATATACTTTGCTGCATCCTCTGTTTGAGCAGGCCATTGATTTTTTAAAATCACATGACTTGCACTCTTTGGAAATCGGCAAGACCGAACTGAAAGGAAAGGACTTGCTGGTCAACGTGGCGCAGACAAACCCAAAAGAAAAAGAAAATGCCAAACTGGAAACCCATAAAGACTATATTGACATTCAAATACCCTTGTCCGGTACGGAGATAATGGGTTATACCGCCGCCCAAGACTGCCTTCCGGTTGATGCTCCTTACAATGCGGAAAAAGACATCACTTTTTTTGAAGGACTGGCGGAGGACTATATTGCAGTGAAGCCCGGAATGTTTGCTATCTTTTTCCCTCAGGACGGGCATGCTCCGGGTATTACCCCTGACGGTGTAAAAAAAATAATTGTGAAAGTTAAAGCGTAAATTTATCAAATATCCAAAACTCATCCTCTTTATGGAAACATTGAATTTAATCAAGAATGACCCATGGCTGGAACCTTTTGCCGATGCCATCAACGGACGTCATCAACATGCCATAGACAAAGAATCGGAATTGACCAACAAAGGAAAACTAACCTTGTCTGATTTTGCATCCGGATACCTCTATTTCGGCCTGCATCGTACTGACGATGGTTGGGTTTTCCGTGAATGGGCGCCTAACGCAACCCAAATCTTTATGGTCGGAACTTTTAACGATTGGAAAGAAGAAAAAAAATATAGCTTGAAGCGTAAAGCAAACGGTAATTGGGAAATCAAGCTTCCTGCTGATGCCGTGAAACACGGTGACTTGTACAAGCTGATGGTACATTGGGACGGTGGTTGCGGTGAACGCATTCCTGCATGGGCTACACGTGTCGTACAAGACGAACAGACTAAAATATTCAGTGCCCAGGTTTGGGCTCCGGAGAAACCCTATAAAATGAAAAAGCGGGTTTTCAAGCCATCTACAGATCCTTTATTGATATATGAATGCCATATCGGTATGTCTCAGCAGGAGGAAAAGGTCGGTAGCTATAAGGAATTTCAGGAAAAGATTCTTCCACGTATCGCCCAAGAAGGCTACAACTGCATACAGATTATGGCT
>NZ_JBCNZM010000158.1:0-11316 GCF_040227615.1 Bacteroides sp. RTP31139st1_H2_RTP31139_211217
TTTTCTTTTCCAAGGCCGAAGTTCCGAAAGAAACCTATGGCAAAGAAGAGAAAAATGGAAGCTTACCGCTCCGTTTTACTGTCAGAATGTCAAAACATCGCCGCCTTCGTTCCCGAAAGCGGATGCAAAAGTAGGGCTTTTACGGACATCTGCAAAATATATACAAGCTTTTTTTGAGGGTTTACGTGAACTTTTTCATAACTAGCTGATTGATAGATATGTTTTAAAGCATATTTTTTAAAGGGAAAGAAAGGCAGGAAGGAAAGGGACACATTATATATATACGCGCGCGCATCGGAATATACTAAGTTCACCCCTTGACATAGACCACTGAACGGCCGGCACCACGCTTGAGGAGCCCAAAGAGAACTGACAATAAACCTGCGAAAGGCTACATCCGGAAAGCCCGGATACTAAACGAGAACTACTGAACAACTTTTCTCACTACAGATATGTTTCTTTCTTACCACACCCGCGTTTCTTTCTTTCCACAGCTGTGGTAAGAAAAGAACATTGCTGTGGAAAGATTAGTTTTTAGAGAAACAGACTCAGAAAGTAAAGAGATAGCAATTATATCTGGCATTTTAGAAACTAACTATCCATAAAGAACGAAATGAAATACTTCAAAGATAAAAGAAAAGAGAATGAAATCTCCCATAATACTGTGACAAACCGAAAAACTCAGCGACAGATAGGGTAAATATCAACCTAATTATTTATCTTTGTTAGCTTTTAAAAGTTAGCATACTAAAAACAATAAAGTGCAATGAAAGATTTTCTGAAATTTACGTTTGCCACCATTACCGGCATCATCGTATCAGTCGTTGTTTTAGTTTTCAGCAGTATTCTGGTGGTTTTCAGCATGGTATCATCTTCGGAGTCAGAAACGCAAGTACGCAAAAACTCCATTATGATGCTGGATTTGAATGGTGCACTGGCTGAACGCAGCCAAGACAATCCGTTCGATGCCCTTATGGGAGACAATTATAAGACTTATGGCCTGGATGATATCCTCTCTTCTATCAAAAAAGCAAAAGAGAATGACGACATTAAAGGTATCTATATAGAAGCGACTTCGCTGGGTGCAGGATTTGCTTCACGCGAAGAAATACGCAATGCATTGAAGGATTTCAAGGAATCGGGAAAATTCATCGTGGCTTATGGTGACAGCTATTCCCAAGGTCTTTATTATCTGTCAAGTGTAGCCGACAAGGTGTTGCTGAACCCGCAAGGTATGGTCGAGTGGAGGGGCTTGGCCGCTACCCCCATGTTCTTCAAGGATTTGCTGGCCAAAATCGGAGTAGAAATGCAGATATTCAAAGTAGGTACCTACAAATCGGCTGTAGAGCCTTTCATCTCTACCGAAATGAGCCCTGCCAACCGTGAACAAATCGACGCTTACCTGACCTCCATCTGGGGACAAGTGACCAATGATGTTGCAGAATCACGCAAAATATCTGTAGACTCACTGAACGCCATTGCCGACCGCATGTTGATGTTCTATCCCGCAGAAGAAAGTGTGCAATGCGGACTGGTCGATACATTAATATATAAGAATGATGTGCGCAACTACCTGAAAGCGATGGTAGGCATCGACAAAGACGACCGCATGCCCGTACTTGGTTTGCAGGACATGATTAACGTAAAGAAGAATGTTCCCAAAGACAAAAGTGGAAATGTGATTGCCGTATACTATGCCTATGGAGAAATTGACGGTGGTTCATCTTCTGCCTCCAGCGAAGAAGGCATCGACTCTAAAAAGGTGATTAAAGACCTGCGCAAGCTGAAAGATGACGAAGATGTAAAAGCTGTAGTATTACGCGTAAACTCACCGGGCGGAAGCGCCTATGGTTCAGAACAGATATGGTATGCCGTCAGCGAATTGAAGAAAGAGAAACCAGTCATTGTTTCCATGGGTGACTATGCAGCTTCAGGAGGTTACTACATTTCTTGTAATGCAGACACCATCGTGGCCGAGCCTACCACACTGACGGGTTCTATCGGCATCTTCGGCATGTTCCCCAACGCAAAGGGGCTGACTGATAAAATCGGGGTAAATTTTGATGTAGTGAAAACCAATAAATACGCAGACTTCGGCATGCTGACACGCCCGATGAATGACGGGGAAAAAGGGCTGATGCAAATGTATGTGAACAACGGATATGACCTCTTCCTCACCCGCTGCTCCGATGGCCGAGGCATCAGCAAGGAAGACCTGGATAAAATTGCCCAAGGCCGTGTATGGACCGGAAGCAAGGCCAAGGAACTAGGACTAGTCGACGAATTGGGTGGTTTGGACAAAGCTTTGGACATTGCCATTGCAAAGGCCGGAGTAGATGCCTATACCGTGATGAGCTATCCGAAAAAGGAAAGTTTCTTTGAAAGTCTGATGAACACCAATCCGGGTAACTACATCAAAGCACGTATGCTGAAAGGCACAATGGGCGAGATATACCAGCAGTTCAGCGTCCTGGAGAATTTTGACAAATGTGACCGTATACAAGCACGTGTCCCCTTTGAACTGAATATTCAATAAATGGAGGAAAACTTTATCAAGATATATCATTGGCTATATCCCCTATCATGGCTTTATGGGATAGGGGTATGCTTGCGAAATAAACTCTTTGACTGGGGCTGGCTCCGGTCAAAGAGTTTTGACGTTCCAGTAATATGCGTGGGCAATCTTGCTGTGGGCGGAACTGGCAAGACGCCACATACCGAATATCTGATAAAGCTATTACAAAAAAACGGAGTAAATGTAGCCACCCTCAGTCGGGGTTACAAGCGTAAAAGCCGAGGCTATGTATTGGCCGATGACAAGAGCAATGTACGCCAAATAGGTGACGAGCCGTATCAAATTAAAAATAAATTCCCCAATGCACGGGTAGCGGTAGACGAAAACCGTTGCCACGGCATTGAGCAACTGCTGAAACTGGAAAATCCCACTGTAGAAGCCATCATCCTGGACGATGCCTTCCAACATCGCCATGTAAAAGCTGGGCTGAACATTCTACTAACTGATTTTCACCGGTTACTGTGCGATGATGCCTTGCTCCCTGCCGGAAGACTCCGCGAACCTTCAAGCGGTAAAAACCGGGCACAGATGGTCATCGTTACCAAATGTCCGGATGATATCAAGCCGATAGACTTCAACATCATAGCTAAACGGCTCCACCTCTATCCATACCAACAACTGTATTTCTCCAGATTCCGCTATGGAATGTTGACACCGCTATTTCCCGAGAAAACGAACAGCCGGAAAGTGCTCTCCTCCCTCACCGGAGACGAGCAAGTACTGCTGGTGACAGGCATCGCCTCCCCCGCCCCCTTACAGAAAGAAGTGGAATCTTACACGCCACACGTCAAATTGCTGGCATTTGATGACCATCATGACTTTACTCCCAAGGATTTATTGCAAATAAAGGAACAATTCCAGCACCTGGAAGAGTGGAAAAGACTGATAATCACCACGGAGAAAGATGCGGCAAGGTTGAAACTCCATCCCGCACTGGACGAAACACTAAAGCCGTACATCTACGTGCTGCCGATAGAAATAGAAATCTTACAAAATCAACAATATATATTTAACCAAAACATTATTGGCTATGTTAGAGCGCATTCAAGAAACAGCAGCCTTTCTGAAGGGAAAGATGCACACCCAGCCTGAGACAGCAATCATCCTCGGTACCGGACTCGGCAGTCTTGCCGGTGAAATCACTGAAAAGTATGAGATAAGGTACGAAGAAATCCCCAATTTCCCCATCTCTACCGTAGAGGGACACAGCGGAAAACTTATCTTCGGCAAACTGGGCCATAAAGACATCATGGCGATGCAGGGACGTTTCCATTTTTACGAGGGCTATTCCATGAAGGAAGTAACCTTCCCGGTACGTGTAATGCGCGAACTGGGTATCAAGACCTTATTCGTTTCCAATGCCAGTGGCGGCACAAATCCGGACTTTGCGATCGGTGACCTGATGATTATCACCGACCATATAAACTACTTCCCCGAACATCCATTGCGTGGCAAAAACATACCTTACGGTCCTCGCTTCCCGGATATGAGCGAAGCTTATGACAAAGAGCTGATTCGTAAGGCCGACGCCATTGCGGCAGAAAAGGGCATCAAGGTTCAGCACGGTGTCTATATCGGTACGCAAGGTCCCACATTCGAAACACCTGCGGAATACAAGATGTTCCATATTCTGGGTGCCGATGCAGTGGGCATGTCCACCGTGCCGGAAGTCATCGTGGCAAATCATTGCGGAATCAAAGTGTTCGGCGTATCTGTCATTACAGACTTGGGGGTAGAAGGTAAAATCGTAGAAGTCTCTCACGAAGAAGTGCAGAAAGCTGCGGACGAGGCGCAACCGAGAATGACAGAGATTATGCGTGAATTGATTAATAGAGCATAAGAAAGCATGAGAACAGAAATAGCTACCCTCGGTGAATTCGGCCTCATCCGACACCTCACCGAAGGCATTGAACTAAAGAACGAGTCGAGCCGATATGGTGTCGGAGATGATGCCGCCGTCCTCTCCTACCCGGCCGAAAAGGAAGTGCTCGTTACTACCGACTTGCTGATGGAAGGCGTCCATTTCGACCTTGTGTATGTACCGCTCAAGCATTTGGGGTATAAATCGGCCGTAGTCAATTTCTCTGATATCTATGCCATGAACGGCACACCGAAGCAGATTACCGTTTCCTTGGGCATATCCAAGCGTTTCAGTATAGAAGACATGGAGGAACTCTATGCCGGCATCCGTTTGGCTTGCGAAGAATATGATGTTGACATCGTGGGAGGAGACACCTCCGCTTCCTATACTGGGCTTACCATCAGCATCACCTGCATAGGCGAGGGTGAGAAAGGAAAAGTGGTCTACCGCAATGGTGCCCGCGAAACCGACCTGATTTGCGTCAGCGGCGACTTGGGTGCCGCCTACATGGGACTACAGCTTTTGGAACGCGAAAAGGCGGTGCTCAAAGGAGGTGACAAAGACTTGCAACCGGACTTCTCGGGGAAGGAGTATCTTCTGGAACGTCAACTGAAGCCCGAAGCACGCCGTGACATCATTCAGAAACTGGCAGAAGAAGGTATACAACCCACCTCCATGATGGATATATCGGACGGACTTTCTTCGGAATTACTGCATATCTGTACCCAAAGCAAAGTGGGTTGCCGAGTTTACGAAGAACATATTCCTATCGACTATCAGACGGCTGTAATGGCAGAAGAATTCAATATGAACCTGAGCACTTGTGCACTGAACGGAGGCGAGGATTATGAGTTATTGTTCACCGTCCCCATTGCCGACCATGAAAAGGTTGCCGAAATGGAAGGCGTCAAGCTGATTGGCCATATCACCAAACCGGAATTAGGCTGCGCCCTAATTACCCGTGACGGTCAAGAGTTTGAACTCAAAGCACAAGGATGGAATCCTTTGAAGGAAGAAGAAGCGGAAAAAGCATAACTATAAAACTTTTTCAGTATTTTTTCTCAAATCATAAACGCTGATAATTAGCCATATAGCCAATTATCAGCGTTTTTTATTATGAAAGCTATTGCATAGTCCAAAAGTTTCACTACCTTTGCAACCGCAAAAGAGATAAACATGGTGCCATAGCTCAGTTGGTAGAGCAAAGGACTGAAAATCCTTGTGTCCCCGGTTCGATTCCTGGTGGCACCACTTTAAAAGATTGATTATCAAGCAGTTACTAATAAGGTAGCTGCTTTTTTCTTTATATACTACCTTGTTTTTCCACGGATTTAGCCACTTTTCGCTATCAGAGTTAAACCAAGAGTTAAACCGGAAATCAATATGGCTACAACGGTTAATGTACTGTGTTACAAGTCAAAAACTCTTAGTAATGGTGAATATCCGCTTATGATTCGTATCTGCAAGGATGGCAAAAAGAAGTATGTCAGTCTTGGTGTGTCTGTAAGAGCAGAACACTGGAACTTTGAAAAGAATGTCCCAAAATCGAATTGCCCTGACAGAGAGCATATTAACATACTCATAGCTAACAAGAAAAAAGAGTACGAAACGGAAATAGTTAAACTAAAATCAGAAGATAAACTGTTTACCGCCAATACATTAAGCGAACAAATTTCCAATTCAGTTAAACCGAAAACGGTAGAAGAAGCATTTAATGAGTATCTCCGACTTCTTCAAGAAGAAAACAGACGTGGATATATGCTTTCTGTTAAACAAGTGTACAATTCACTCATCAAGTACAATAAACATCTGAATATTCATTTCACAGATATAGATGTTGCTTGGCTAAAGAAATACGAGACATGGCTTAGAAACAGCGGACTTGCGGAGAATACCATCGGCATACGATTCAGAACATTGCGCACCATCTATAATTATGCCATACAAGAAGATATGGTAAAAGCGGAACACTACCCTTTCAAGAAATACAAAGTATCTAAGTTGAATCAAGAAACAGCCAAAAGAGCGTTAAGCAAAGAGGACATAAACAGAGTGTTGCAATATCAGACAGACAACAGATTTATGCGCCTACCCATAGACTTGTTTGCTTTCACCTATTACATGGGTGGCATTAACTTTGTGGATATAGCCAATCTCACACAGAAGAACATCATAGACAACAGACTTGTCTATAAAAGAAGCAAAACGGGTAAGCTCATCAAATTACCGTTAGTTCCACAAGCGGTTGAACTTATTAAGAAGTATCACAGCAAGAACAACCCTTATCTCTTCCCGATATTTTCTAACAGACATACAACGGAACAAGAGAAAGCCAACAGACTGCATAAAGTTATCACCAAAGTAAATAAACGCTTAAAACAGATTGGCGAAGAATTGGGCATACCTATTCCAATCACCACATACGTTGCAAGACATAGCCAAGCTACCATTATGAAGAAAGCAGGTATATCAACCGCTATCATAGGGCAGATTATGGGACACAGTTCGGAACGAGTAACACAAGTTTATTTAGATAGTTTCGACAATGAGCAGATAAACAATGCAATGAAGAACCTGCTATAACGAAAAAGAAGTCTGTAATCCGCTAAAGATTGCAGACTTTTCTTTTATTTTGCAGTATAACTAATATGAATACACTATGTATCAGATAGAAGAATTGCCCGATTTAAAAGTGGCTTGGCATGAAAGCTACAAATGCCTTGCTGAACCACTATTAGAATATGTGTGGGAAGTAGCCAATCACTTCCTGCCCGATTATGCAGAAACAGATATGGGAATGATACCTGTAGAATCTTCCGCACCTGCCATATTCGCCAACAGATATGCGGAAAGAAACTTGTCCGTTGAAGAAAGGTACGAGAGAACACAAGAAATGAAAACTTTCAAAGGAACTTTGGAAGAATACAAGAAACGAGAATACAGAAAGCTGGATGATTCTTTCAAAGAGAAGTTTCTAACCAACGAAGATTTACAGAATACCATTGAAACGTATAAGTTGGACGTTAGTAAGTTTTGGTATCTACTTCTTTTCGTATATGATTTTATAGAGGATATTGGTACAAATGCACCTGCATTAAATAAGTCCGTATTGGAGGACTTTAGCTATTTTCATGCCAATCTATTGGAAGCTACCAGTATCACCTTAAAGAAGAACAACAAGAAAAGCTATATTGTTGAAAGGGAAGACACAATCAGAATAATTCAAGCAGCTTTACAACATTTTGCCAATACATATAGCGATATTATACATAGCGAACAAGATAGAGAAGCCATGATTAAACAATTAAAAGACATAGGTTTGGAGGGCTTTATCAGAAACGACTTATCGTCAAAAATCAGCTTTACGGACAAGTTCAGTCTTGACATATCTTATAAGAAGTGGAAGTTTACAGATATGTTTCTGTTCTTCATTGAGAGAAGAAAGGCTACTACCATACCCAACAAAAAGGTAAAGGTATCTAAAGACAAGATGATGCTTATTTCAAGACTTATCTATACCGTAGGCTATGATGGCAAGAGGTATAATGAAGAATACGATTCAGAGGGCAACAAGAACAGAATGTTATCCAATCTCCTTAGAAGATACAAGAACGAGAAATTTCCGTCTGTCATAGCTAATAACTACATGGTAGTTTCTTAAACAACATACATAAAACCATAGTAGAAATGCGTACTGAAAGGGCTGTCCTTTTTGGTACGCACTTTTTTTGCGTACTGGAATGGGCACGTTTTCTACACACATGGGCATTCGGCAAATTCCTTTGTTACCCCTAAATTCCTATCTAATTTTGCAATGTCAATCAGAGACAATAAGGCGCCAAAGTCTATGATTGAATTAACTGATTTATCAATTTAAAAATTTAAGAAAATGGAAAAATTTAATTATGGCATTGGAACAGATAATTCTGTTAAAGTTTACGACAATCAAGGCGCATACAACACCTTGCAGGAAATGATGAAGCGTAAGGAACAACTGATAGTGAAGTTCTACGGTAGCAAAGACAATACACGTTGTGCATGGATAGAATCCGCTCACGTGGCAGGATTCAAATACCAACTGAAAAGCGCATCCTATCAAGGCTTGTTGAACTACTTGTTCTATAGTGACGTGACAGACTTCGATACAAACCCGAAAGAAGCGGACACGTTGGATGAGAACGAGGACTTCCAGCTTGAAATACTGAAAGCAATGATTGACGCTGGCAAGACAATACAATATGTCCCGTTGTTTAGAGAGCATCCCGAATCTATCAGTGCGATTCTTCCTTGCTTCAAGGGAAAGATAATGTTCAGAATCAAGCGGACAGATGAGACATTGGACTATTTACGTGAGCATAAACAGATTATCTAAACAACCAAAAGTAAAGGGGGGGGGGAGTTTCCCCCTTTTTTATTAACTATTTAAGTATAAGAAAAATGAAGAACAAAGAGATAACAGTCAGCAAGGAAGCAAACGGAAAAATCCAATACTTGACAGAGATACTGCCCGAAATCCCCACCAACACCATATTATATAAGAAACTTACGGGACTTGGTGCTACTTATGGAGAACTGAAAGCACACCGCAATTCAATCATCATAGAGCCGAACAAACCCGTTATCAGCGGAAAGTGTAAAGACCCGAAGCATGGGAAAGACAATCTTTTCGGTGTTTTTGATGGTGTCTATGCGGATGACATAGTGGCATATATGGAAAGGAGCATCAAACAGAGTAAACATTTCAAGATACTCACCACTCCCGAAAGTTTCCACAAGGTGCAGGAAGCATTTGAAGAAATGGATATGGATATACGCTATAACAGCTTTCTATTGTTTGATGAATGCCATAAGATAGTCAAAGATTCAGGTTTTCGTCCCGATATAACATTGCCTATGGACTTATTTTTTGAATGTGAACAGAAAGCCTTGGTATCTGCCACTCCCATCGAGTTTACAGACCCACGTTTTGAAGAACAGAAATTTCAGACCATTACCATCAAGCCTACATTCGACTATGTAAAAGGCATGAATCTCCATGCTACCAATAATCTGTTGCAGGCAGCAAAAGAAGTGTTTGCAGGTCTGAAAGGTAATTGTTTCGTATTCTGTAATTCTACAGATACCATCTATTCACTGATGCAGCAACTTGACTTATTGGACGAATCCGCAGTATTCTGTTCTGAAAAGAGTGTGGAAAAGCTGAAAGGCTTGAAGTTTGAGAATGTTTCCGATATATGGGACAAGGACATAATGAGGCGTTATAACTGGCTCACTTCACGTTTTTATAATGCGGTGGATATTGAACTTGAAGAGAAGCCGACCATCTTATTACTGACAGACTGTTATTTTGCGGACTATACCGCATTTGACCCGAATACGGACACGATTCAATGTGTGGGAAGATTCAGAAACGGTGTGTCCTCTATCCACCATATCAGCAACACCAACCGCAATTTCATGGTAAGAAGCAAGGAAGAACTTAAAGGACGTATTTCGTGTTGGAAAGACGTGTACGATATATTACAGAATCATTATGACTATGCGACCACCGTTTCCGCAAAAGACGCATACGGTACAGTACTTACCAGTCTGCCCTATGCGGAGATGCTGGACGAGAAAGGAAGAACCAAATACTTCAAGATAGACAACTACATCAATACGGAACTGGTGAAAGGATATTATAATTGTCCCGATAATCTGCATGAAGCATACAAGAACTGCGATGCTTTTACCATAAATAATTATAGCATTTTGGATTATAAACTCGGTGACTATGAGAGACTGCAACGTAGCAACAAGTCAAATTCCATCAAAGAGAAACGTAAGATAATGGTACAACAGCTTGAATTGCTTGGTGAATGCCAAACGGAAATGGAATACCAATTCAAAAGGGACTTGGAACAAGCGGACAGTTTTATAGTGGAAGCATACAACAAGATAGGCAAGCAAGAAATTGAACGGTTGAAATATAACCGCAAGAAAATAAAGGAAGCAATGATTATTGCAGACTACCATGCCAAAGTTACGGGAACAGAAGTCTCACAGATGATATACAACTCTTTTGAAACGGGCAAATGGTATTCCCGAAAATTCATAAAGGAAGAAATCGGCAGGATTTTTAAGCTGTTTGGCATTGTCCCAAAGAAAGCGGTAACATCACATACCATTCTTGATTTTTTTCATGCGGTGGAAAGCAAGCGGAAAAATATAAAAGGTTATCAACTGACCATGCGGAAAGGCATATAGGCGAGTACCTTTTTTATGAAGAAATTCCTATATATACCCTGCTTTAAAAAAGTACCTGCACCTGCATATACAGAAAGTCATCTTACGTTTATACAAGATTATAGGACAGATGCAAACCGTGTCTTTCCTATAATCACTAAAAATGGTTGGTTTTCTCTATAACTAATGATTGCACCGATTCTACTTGGAGCTTTTTAATACAATAAATAAGATAGCATATCTGAAAAAACAGAAATCCAACCTCACAAAAACAGCATCCTCAAAATCCGGTTCTGATTCTCAAAAAGGAGGTGTTCATTTTAGGGGGTGCGGAGTGTTCATCTTAGGTGGGTCGCATATAAATACCTAAATATAAATACCTACCTACCCGATTTTTCAAATCGGGACAGATTGGTTAATTCTCAAAATCTCATATTTAATTGCCTATGATTATCTATTTGCCTACAAAACAGACGTTCACGAATCAGAAAGAAGCGAAAAGCTACTTCGGAAACCACCATTACAGAAGACTGGTAAAGAAAGGAGATATTTATTTTACTAACTATAAACATACGGTTGCTAATGACCTCATACAGAAAAATAACATCTAATATCGCAGGAAAACTTAATTTGCTGGAAACGTACCTATTCTATT
>NZ_JBCNZM010000159.1:0-11119 GCF_040227615.1 Bacteroides sp. RTP31139st1_H2_RTP31139_211217
CCGACATCGCCAAAGAGTATATGCGGAAGTTGGGCTATGGCGACCAGCCTTATCTGGTGTACAAGCATACCGACATCGACCGCCACCATATCCACATCGTGGGGTTGCGGGTGGACGAGAACGGCAGACCGCTGAATGACAGGTTCGAGCATCGGCGCAGCAAGCAAATCACCCGTGAACTGGAAAAGAAATACGGGCTGCACCCGGCAGAGCGGAAGGAACGTGCCGAACGCCCCGAACTGAAAAATGTGGACTATGCCGCCGGGGACGTGAAGCACCAAGTCGGCAACACCGTGAAAGCGGCTTGCTATGGCTACCGCTTCCAGTCGTTCGGGGAGTACAAGGCTTTGCTTGCCGCTTACAACGTGTGCGCCGAGGAAGTCAAGGGCGAGATAAACGGCAAGCCCTATCAGGGCATAGTTTATTCCGCCACCAATGACAAGGGCGAAAAGACAGGCAACCCGGTAAAGGCTTCCCGCATCGGCAAGTCGGTAGGTTATGAAGCGGTGCAGCGCAGAATGGAGAAATCGGGCGAAGCAATCAGGAACGGGAAACTGAAAGAGCGCACCCGGAAGATTGTAGCCACTGCCATGCAGACCGCCCGCAGCCGCAAGGAACTGGAACAGCAGCTAAGGAAGCGGGGCATTGACGTGGTATTCCGTCAGAACGACAGCGGGCGCATCTATGGCGTTACGTTCATCGACCACGACAGCCGGGTGGTGCTGAACGGTTCACGCTTGGGCAAGGAGTATTCGGCGAACGTGTTCAACGAACGTTTTTCGGGCGAAACCGGAAAGATACACCAGTCCGAAGTGGCAGCACCGCAGCAAGACCAGCCCACGCATCAGGAACAGCCGGGCTTCACGCCGAAATCCGACATCGTTTCGGGCATGGCTTCCGTGCTGGGTGCTTTCGGCGGTTTGCTGGGCGGCGGTGCATCTGGCGGTGACGAGCCGCAGGACACCGCCCGCCAAAAGAGAAAGAAGAAAAAGAAGCGCACAAGGCGCATTGACTAACTTAAAAACATACAATTATGCAGCAAGAGGATGATTTGAGAGGGCTTGCAAGGGTCATGGACTTTATGCGGGCTGTCAGTATTCTATTCGTGGGAATAAACGTGTACTGGTTCTGTTACTCCACCCTGAAAGAATGGGGAGTGACGTTTGAAGTGATAGACAAGATACTGTGGAACTTCCAGCGCACCACCGGGCTGTTCTCGTCCGTCCTTTGGACGAAACTTTTTGCGGTGGTGTTCCTCGCCCTGTCGTGCATCGGCACTAAGGGCGTGAAAGAGGAAAAGATAACGTGGGCGAAGATACATTGCAGCCTTGTGGCGGGTGTCGTGTTGTTTTTCCTGAACTGGTGGCTGCTGGAACTTCCGCTGCCACATACGGCGGACACTGTGTTTTATATCGCCACGCTATCGGCGGGCTATATCTGTATGCTCATGGCGGGTACATGGATGTCCCGGTTGTTGAAGAACAACCTAATGGATGATGTCTTTAATACAGAGAACGAGAGTTTCATGCAGGAAACAAGGCTTATCGAGAACGAGTATTCGGTAAATCTGCCTACCCGGTTCTACTATAAGAAGAAATGGAATAACGGCTGGATAAATGTTGTGAACCCGTTCCGTGCCAGCCTTGTGTTGGGTACGCCGGGCAGCGGCAAATCGTATGCAGTGGTAAATAGTTACATAAAACAGCAAATCGAGAAAGGTTTTGCGCTCTACTGCTATGATTATAAGTTTCCCGATTTATCGGAAATCACTTATAATCATTTGCTTAACCACTTGGACGGGTATAAGGTAAAGCCCAAATTCTACATTATCAATTTTGACGACCCACGCAAGAGCCACCGATGCAACCCGATAAACGCCAGTTTCATGTCGGACATTGCGGATGCCTACGAAGCAAGCTACACGATAATGCTTAACCTCAATCGAAGTTGGATAAGCAAGCAGGGCGACTTCTTCGTGGAAAGCCCGATTATCCTGCTTGCAGCCATTATTTGGTACTTGCGCATTTATCAGGGCGGCAGGTATTGCACGTTCCCGCACGCCATAGAGTTGTTGAACAAGAAATACGCCGATGTTTTCACGATTTTGCGCAGTTATCCCGAACTGGAAAACTATCTTTCCCCGTTCGTGGATGCTTGGGAAAGTTCGGCAGTTGAACAGTTGCAGGGGCAGATTGCCAGTGCGAAAATCCCGCTTTCAAGGATGATTTCACCCGCCCTTTACTGGGTAATGACGGGCGATGATTTTTCACTTGACATCAACAACCCGAAAGAGCCTAAAATCTTGGTTGTCGGTAACAATCCTGACCGCCAAAATATCTACTCGGCGGCACTGGGATTATATAATTCCCGTATCGTGAAGCTGATAAACAAGAAAGGTCAGCTTAAAAGTTCGGTGATAATAGATGAATTACCGACTATATATTTTCGTGGGCTTGATAATTTGATTGCCACCGCCCGAAGCAACAAGGTTGCGGTTCTGTTGGGCTTTCAGGATTACAGCCAGCTTACCCGTGACTATGGGGACAAGGAAAGCCGTGTAATCCAAAATACGGTGGGCAACGTGTTCAGCGGTCAGGTAGTCGGTGAAACGGCAAAAATACTGTCCGAGCGTTTCGGAAAGGTGTTGCAGAAACGGCAGAGCATGACAATCAACCAGCGGGAAAAATCCACCTCGATAAGCACCCAAATGGACAGCCTGATACCCGCCAGCAAAATATCCAACCTCACGCAAGGTATGTTCGTGGGTGCTGTGGCGGACAACTTCGATGAACGGATAGAGCAGAAGATTTTCCACTGTGAAATCGTGGTGGACAATGAAAAGGTGAAGCGGGAAACCGCCCGTTACGTGAAGTTGCCGCAGATAATCGACTTCACCGACAAGGACGGCAACGACCGGATGCAGGAGGAGATACAAGCCAACTATGACCGCATCCGTCAGGAAGTCCGGCAGATTGTCGAGGACGAGATAACCCGGATTAAGAACGACCCGGAGCTATGCCACCTTATAAAAGAGGAAGAATAACCGATATTCTTTCCTGACAGACAGTATTTTTACTAATTTTGCAGACAAAGAAATGATTATGAATGAAAACCAAAATACGGAATGGAAAGAAAGCTGGCGTGACGAGTATCTGAAATGGATATGCGGCTTTGCCAACGCCACAGGCGGCAAGATATATATAGGTATGAATGACAACGGTAAGGTAGTCGGCGTTGCCGATGCCGACAAACTGCTGGAGGATATACCGAACAAAGTGCGTGACGTGCTGGGTATCATCGTGGACGTGAACCTGCTGGAAGAAAACGGGCTGAAATATATCGAGATTGACGTACCGCCTTATTCCAATCCTATCAATTACAAAGGTCAGTACCACTATCGCAGCGGCAGCACGAAACAGGAGTTGAAAGGTGCGGCGTTGAACCGTTTTATCCTGCAACGTACTGGCAGGCATTGGGACGAGTTTCCCATAGAGTGGGCAGGCATAGAGGAACTTTCCCCCGGCGCATTGAACCGTTTCCGCAAGGAAGCGGCGAGAAGCGGGCGTGTGGACGAAGATGTGTTGAAAGATACTACCGAAAATTTGCTGCACGATTTGCGGCTGATTGACACCCAAACCAACCGTCCGACCCGTGCCGCCTTGCTGTTGTTCCACCCCGACCCGGAACGCTTTGTAACCGGGGCTTATATCAAGATAGGTTTCTTCCGGGATGATAAGGGTAACTTGGAGTTTCAGGACGAGGTTCACGGCTCTTTAATGGAGCAGGTGGATAAGGCAATGGATTTGATAAAGACCAAATACCTGATTTATCATATATCATACGAGGGAATTTCCCGGCGTGAAACACCGCAGTTCCCGGTGGAAGCTATCAGGGAGTCACTGATGAATTGTGTGGCACATAAAGACTATGCCAGTGCCGTACCCATTCAGATTAGCGTGTTCCCCGACCATATCACCTTTTGGAACGCCGGACAGTTACCGGAAAGCTGGACGACCGAAAAACTTTTTGAAAGCCACCCGTCCTCTCCCTATAACCCGCTAATCGCCAACGCCTTTTTCAGAAGCGGGGATATTGAAAGCTGGGGACGTGGCTACAAGCGTATCTTGGAAGCTGTCAGCGCATACAAGTTGTTGCCACCCAAACTTGAAATGTTAAGCGGTCTGATGATTACCTATTATACCGATATACGTTCGCAGCTATTGGCGCAGCGAGTGGATGAAAGGTATATACCCATTATTGAGTATGCCGCCCAAAATGGGAGTATAAATAATTCAGATGTGCAGAATTTGTTAAATACCAGTAAAACTACTGCTTATCGAATTTTGTCGCAACTGGATAACTGGCTGGAAATACAAGGAACAACAGGAAAAGGCACTCATTATACACTTAAAGGGTTCACAAAGGGTTCATAATTGAATGTTTTTGCTTTTATGAAATGCTGAACTTCCTGTTTAACAAGCATTTGAAAACCATTAAAAGGGTTCACAAAGGGTTCATCGAAAGAGAGTGATTGATTTCACTCTCTTTTTTATGCTGAATTTCGCAACCATTGGTTGAATATTTTATCTTAATTGCGTTTTTCTTGTTTTATAATCCAAGTTGAACCGTGTCGTGGGAAGAATGGTCTTTGCCATTTCTGTTTGCAATACGGTTTGTCTGATGTCGCCCAGTATGTCCGCCACCACCTTTCTGACACGTGGCGGGTAACTTTTCGCCAAAGATACGATTTTTTCCAGTTCCAGCAGGCTATACCCGTTGAAATATTGGCTCTTGACCCGGTTGTAGATGTCCTGCCCGGTTGTTCCGGGTATGCGCTTCATGTCCTTTATCGCATCGAGCAGCCGCAAGTACGGGACAAGGCTTTCATCCGGGTAGTCCATGCAGTAGGCTTTCACGCACTCTATATCCAAGTTCTTGAAACGGAAACGGCGAACCGGGTTAGGAGTGGCTATCGTTATGGTTGTGGCTACCTGTTCGGTCAGCCCCATTTTGTTATAGACGTAAGCACCCGTGATATAGCCGTTCAGTTTTTCAGTCAGATAGCGGAACTGTTCATCCTGATAGACAGGCAGCTTTCCCAGTCCCAGCACTGATTTCTTGGGACGATAGTACGCCCCCTTTTCAACCCGTACCAGTACCCCTTTGCGGCTCTGTTCGGAAAGTAGCACCGCAACATTGGCGGTCTTTTCCGTTTCAAACGACAAATCCCGGAACGTGAATATACGCCCGGTATCTATCCGTTCAATCTGCCCAAGTATCTCTTTCCTGAATGAAGCCATATTTATGTACTTTGTTTCTATGAAGCAAAGATAGTATATTATGTAATCACCTGAAAAAACATAACAAATATTTTGCCGAAGATGTTTTTTATTTCTCCAACTATTGGTTGGATATTTTTTTATTCACTCGGACAAATTGGGACAGTACCGGACAAATTCGGACAGTCCTTGCCGCCCGTCCAAATATAGCATATTTAGTCGCTACCTTTGGGCGGGACTATTCCCGTAACCACTAAAATTCCAATTATTTATGGCAAACAGAATGACCCCGCCCGCAGAGGGGCAGGAAAAAGACGTGCTGCTGGTCTTGGATAAACAGCAGGGAAAGGTGAGTGCCGTTAAGGGTATCGACAAGGACGGCAATTTGCAGACCGTGCCACCCACTACCGGACACGGCGGCGAGTTCATGCAGGTGGACAAGAACAGCGATGTGTTCAGCAACTTCATTTCCAACTTCTACCGCAAGTATCAGGACACTTCCGGGCTGGAACTGTTCAGCGTCAAGGCTTCCGAAGCGGAGCGGGACGCAAAGGCAATCGAGGACAACCACCGCAACCCTACACCGGAGGGTGACAAGCGGGCTGAAATGCTTCGAGTTCCGAAGCCCGACTTCCACGAGTTCAAGCAGGGCTACCGCTTCGACCCGTCAAAAATCGACTGGGAGAACCTGAAAAAAGTCGGCATCACCGCCGACACCCTGAAAAACACGAGGGACTTCGACCGGGTGATGCGTGGCTACAAGTCCCGCAACACTTACACTGTTTCGGGGACGGTGGGCGGCTTCTATCTCAAACCTACCGATGTCAAGATCTCTTTCTATCAGGCAAAGGACGGCACGGTAGTACCCAAGCTACACGGCGTGCAGCAGGACGAAAAACTGTTGCAACGCCCGTTCCATGAACACGAGTTCACCAAGCAGGAACAGGGCAACTTGCAAGGCACTGGCAACTTGGGCGGCATCGCTGAAATCAAAGACCCGAAAAGCGGCGAGCAAATCCCCGTGTTCGTCAGCCGGGACAGGTACACGCACGAACTGGAGTATATGCGGGCTGACAAGTGGAAATGCCCCGATACAATCTGTAACGTGCAAGTCAGCCCGGAACAGAAAGCCGCCTTTGAAGCCGGGCAAGCGGTGAAAATGGAAAACCTGCAATTCAGGGACGGCACGCAGCGCAGTGCCTATTTGCAGGTCAGTGCGGTGGAGCGTGGCTTGGAGTTCCTGCCCCGTGCCGCCGTCCAGTTCTTGCAGCAGTGGCAGCAGCCCGCAGAGCGGCAGGTCGCCGGGCTAAAGGACGGCAAGGGCGTTGAGTTCAACGGTCATGTACAGCCCGGCGCACAGGGCAAATCCCCCGACAAGGTGCAGCCGAAAGACGTTACCCCCACCGCCGAGAGCCGGACGCAGGTAGCGGTCAATTCGGGGGGCAAGACCAACGAAGCCACCAAGCAGGGCAAAGAGCCGTTGAAACAGGGTCAGGACAAGCCCACCGCCAAGCAGAAAGAGAAGCAGGAGAAAGCGCAGGACAAGAGCCTGAAAGCTGACAAGCCCAAGAAGTCCAGAGGAATGAAAATGTAATATCCACCATTAAAAAGTAAAGAATTATGATTGCATTGATAGCAGAGAAGCCCAGCGTGGCAAAGGACATCGCCCGCATCATCGGGGCGACCGGGCGTAATGACGGTTATCTTTCCGGTAACGGGTATATGGTGACATGGGCGTTCGGCCACTTAATCCAGCTTGCCATGCCGGAAGCCTACGGCGTGGCGAACTTCCGCAGGGAGAGCCTGCCCATACTGCCGCCCGATTTTCAATTAATCCCCCGTCAGGTGAAAGCGGAGAAAGGTTACAAGGCAGACCCCGGCGTGCTGAAACAGTTGAAAGTGATAAAGGAAGTGTTCGACCAGTGCGACCGGATTATTGTCGCCACCGATGCCGGGCGTGAGGGTGAGTTAATCTTCCGCTATATCTTCCATTACCTGAACTGCCGGAAACCATTTGTGCGCCTGTGGATAAGCAGCCTTACCGACAAGGCAATCCGTGAGGGGCTGGATAACTTGCAGCCGGGAGAGCGTTACGATAACCTCTATTTCTCTGCCAAGTCCCGCAGCGAAGCGGACTGGCTGATAGGGATAAACGCCACCCAAGCGTTGAGCGTTGCCGCCGGGCAGGGGGTGTTCTCGCTGGGCAGGGTGCAGACACCCACGCTCGTGATGATATGCAGCCGCTATTTGGAGAACAAGAATTTCGTACCCGCCAAGTTTTGGCAACTCAAAGCGGCGACTGCCAGCGGGGGAATAAATTTTACCGCCCAATCGACCGCCAAGTGGGAACAGCAGCCCGAAGCCATAGCCGCCCTGCAACGGGTAAAGGATGCCGGGCAACTTGTGGTTAAATCCGTTGAGAGGAAAGAAGCCTGCCAAGAACCGCCGCTTTTGTACGACCTTACCACGCTGCAAAAGGAAGCGAACACGAAGCTGAACTTCTCGGCTGACAAGACGCTTTCCATAGCGCAAAGCCTGTATGAAAAGAAAGTGATGTCCTACCCAAGAACCGGAAGCCGCTATATTCCGGAGGACGTTTTCGATGAAATGCCGGAACGTGTCGCCCTGCTGGGGCAATACTCCCGCTTTGCCGGGTATGCCGCCGGGCTGGACGGCACACCCCTGAACCGCCGCAGCGTGAATGACGGCAAAGTGACCGACCACCACGCCTTAATCATTACCGAGAACCTGCCCGGCGAACTTTCCAAAGACGAGCGGGCGGTTTACGAGCTGGTAGCCGGGCGTATGCTGGAAGCCTTTTCGGGCAAGTGCGTGAAAGACGTTACCACCGCCTTGCTGTCAGGGGGAGATACCGACTTCACGGTGAAAGGGTCTGTGATGAAAGAAGCCGGGTGGCGTGCCGTGTTCGGCGAGCAGGAAACGGGCGGGGATGAAGAAGCCGCCAGCCTGCCGCCACTCCAAGAGGGAGAATGTTTGCCACTCTCCGGCGTGGATCTGCGCGAAAAGCAGACCAAGCCGAAACCGCTGCACACGGAAAGCAGCCTGTTGGCGGCAATGGAGAACGCAGGCAGGGAACTGGAAGATGCCGAACTGAAAGCCAGCCTGAAAGATGCCGGGATAGGCACGCCCGCCACCCGTGCGGCGATTATCGAAACGCTGTTCGCCCGCCAGTACATCGTGCGTGAGAAGAAGAACCTTGTGCCTACCGACAAGGGGCTTGCCGTTTATGGGATTGTCAAGGACAAGAAGATTGCCGATGTCGAAATGACGGGCATGTGGGAAACCGCCCTTGCCAAGATAGAAGCGGGCAGCATGGATGCCGACACGTTCCGGAAGGGCATCGAGGTGTACGCAACGCAAATCACCGCAGAACTGCTATCGGTGCAGCTATCTGTCGCTACTGGTGAAACCTGCCCCTGCCCGAAATGCGGCAGCGGGCGCATCCTGTTCTACCCGAAAGTGGCGAAGTGTTCCAACGTGGACTGCACGCTTACCATATTCCGCAACAAGTGCGACAAACAGCTTTCCGACAAGCAGATTGTCGAGCTGGTGACGAAACACAAGACCGGGCTAATCAAGGGCTTCAAGGGCAAGAACGGCAAGGCTTTCGATGCTTCGCTGGTACTGGACGAGCAGTTCAATGTCGGTTTTTCATTCCCCGAAAAGAAAGCGAAACCGAAGAAATAGCCTATCTTTGCCGCTGAAATTTCATTGTGATAGGTTTTACAGCTTATAATAATTGAAATTTTAGTGGTTGCGCCCGGAGGGAAACCGGGCGCATTTTTTATATGTTCCCGCCAAACAGGTAGGTCGAACAGACCACCCCGTTATCCAGCACCCTGCTTTCCGAGAGCTTCCACAGCGAGCCGGATGTTTCCCCGACAAAACCGATGCCTTTGCCCGCCATGACCGGGACGGTGTAGATTGTCAGGCTGTCCAGCAGTCCAGCTTTAATCAATGAAGTAAGCAGCTTGCCGCCACCCACCACCAGCATGTCGGTTTCCTGTTTCAGTTCATAAACCCTTTGCAGCGGTTCTTCGGTCAGGAACTCCACCCCGCAGTCCGGTGTAACGTTGGTGTCGTAGTGTGACACCACAAAAGACCGTTTGCTTTTGTGCGGCCACCCGCCCCAGTGTTCAAAGATGTAGTTGTAGGTGTTCGCCCCCATAAGCAGGCAGCTTGCGGCGGCGTGTTCCCTTGCCGCCAGTTCCTTGACCTCACGGGGCATCCAGTCCAGTTCATAGTCCGGCGTGGCGGTATGCCCGTCCAGCGATACGGCGATGTGCGCTTTGATTTGTTCCATATTATCAGGTATTAAAGTGATATAAATCCCTACTGTCTTGGCACGTTAGCCGCAACCCCAAAAAAGAAAGCGTGGCATGACGCTGTTTCGATGCGAGGTACTGGCATACCCAAATGTGGAAACAGTGCAGCCACGCTATGACAAACGCATAGCATATCCTGCGCTGAATATCCCCACATTTTGAAAAGTGCCAGTTTTCGCATCGGGACGTTCGGCGAACGTATATGTTATATATAAAGGCAATATTCCGGCAACCGCCGTCCAACTGCCGTTACTTTTCCGTGTAACTTCTGCAAAGTTAAGCAAATACCCTGAAAAATCACGTGCAAACAGAAAAAATCCTGCCGTGTTATCACAACAGGGCAGGACACAAGCACCTAAAAATACACAAGTTCAGCCCATACGCCTACGGGCAGCTTGCGTTCCTTTGAAGATGATATGAACCGATGACAAAACAGCTTTGGTTCGCCGTGTCTTTGGTGATGATGTCCCTTTCCCGCATGAAGCGGATATAGCTCTTTGCGGTGCGCTCCTTGATGTCCAATACCTGCTGCAACTGCTCGCAAAGGTCTATGTAGGTGATGCGTGTCTGCCGCCCGAAGATGTCACGTGCGACATTCACCAGTTCCCTTTCCTTGCGCTTCTCCTTTTCCTCACGGGGCTTCTCGCCCTTGTACACGTGCATCCCCGCTTCCTTGTCCCATGCAAAGAGCATCAAAGGAACGTCCAACGGGCTTCCGTCCCTTACTTTCAAGGCTTTCACGACCGACTGGGCGGGTTCTTCGTCTTTCTCTATCGAAAGGATTGTAGCCGCCTTACGCTGCAACTCACTACCCAAATGTCCCCGCAGTTTCAATCCGTTGGGGACGAAGTGCAGCACGCACAGAATACACGTGTTGTAGATACCCGCCAGCCGATAAAGTTCATCTATCACCGCCACGCTTTCCGCTTCATCGTTGGCACTCTTAACAAGGTCTGCGATGCCGTCAATGACGACCAACTGGATGCCGCCGTACTGGTAGTAGAACTTGTCCATGCTTTGTACAATGGCGTTCAGGCGTTCTTTGCGTGACATGCCGGTAAGACAAAACGCTTTCAGTTCATCGGGTTTGTCCGGCTGTTTGGCACGTGCCAGCAGGTTGCTTACATTCTTGAACAGTTGCACTTCCGACTGTTCGGTGTCGTAGAGCAAGACCGCCTTGTGTTTGCCGTTGGCGGTTATCTGTATGCCCAGCGTATCTACTTCCGCACCAGCCGGGCAGATGCAGCCCGCCACGATTGCGGCTATATAATTGCTCTTTCCCGTTCCCTCGCCCCCGGTGATGCCGAACAGGTTGCCTTGTGTCCCCAGCGGAACGTCACCCGCCGAAATAATCTCTTGCGCTTTGGCGGGCGGGTTGTTGAAATCTATTTCGCATGATTTAAGCATAATCAATGTGTCGCTATACAGGTTGTCTAAAAATTCGATAAACAGTTTCAGGAAATCTTCACGGGTGTTCCCGGCTTTGAAGTAGTC
>NZ_JBCNZM010000160.1:0-11161 GCF_040227615.1 Bacteroides sp. RTP31139st1_H2_RTP31139_211217
GAGCTGTTGTATAAGCGCTGGGTGGAAAACTGCCGCAAGAAGGTGGATGAATATTCTGGCGGACGCATTGCTTATATTCACATCAAAGGTATGGATAGTCCGAGCTTCCGTAAGATTTACTCCGATTTGTTGAGCGAAAGCAGTCGTAAGAAAGAGGCTGTTGTGGTGGATACCCGCCATAACGGAGGCGGGTGGCTGCACGAACAAGTAGCGACGTTACTTAGCGGCAAGGAGTATGAACGCTTTGTGCCGCGTGGCCAGTACATCGGCAGCGATCCTTTTGACAGATGGCTGAAACCTTCGTGTATGCTGGTTTGCGAGGATAATTACAGCAATGCCCACGGTACTCCTTTCGTATATAAGACGTTGAGAATAGGCAAGCTGGTAGGTGCTCCCGTGGCAGGAACCATGACTGCTGTCTGGTGGGAAAGCCAGATCGATCCAAGTATTGTATTCGGTATTCCGCAGGTAGGCTGCATGGATATGCAGGGCAACTATCTGGAGAACCGCACGTTGCAGCCTGATATCCTGGTCTATAATGAACCGGAAGCTGTTTTGAAGGGAGAAGATGCACAGCTGAAAGCGGCGGTGGACCACTTGCTGAAGGGGTTGCCGCAAAAGAAATAGATGGATTGGACTTTATAAACAAGAGGCTGAATTCAAGATTGAATTCAGCCTCTTGTTTATAAAGTCGATGGGGTGTCTTATTTATTTTACAGTTACTTCTGACAGTTTTAACCAACCAGAATTAGTGAAGGTTCCCTTGGCAGAGATATCCAGCCCCTTAACATTGCTTCCATTGCCTTTGGTTGTATCGACTAAAGCTACTGCCCAGGTATAGGTTCCTTTTTTTACCCCGTGAAGTTTGGGAGTGAACTCATAGGAAGTGGGATAGCCTTTTATCCAGACGGATAAATCAGTATTGTTGTCCAGATAAGAGTAGACTACTTGATTGTCTTGGTTCAATAATGCGAAAGCTACTTTATACTTTTGGTTCCATTGTGGTATATTGGTTGGGCAATATCCCCAGCCTAAGTTGTTCCAGCGATGTACTATCTTTATTCTTGAACCACTCTTCATTTCTTTGGGAACTACAATGGAATCGGGATATAAACGATAACCTCCTTCGGAGATGAAACGCTCAACCAAAGGATAGGCATCACGGAACCAACTCATGGTTTCGTCTCCTACACGGAAATCCATCATGTTGACATGAGCTTCCTGACCGTCTTCAAATTCTCCGATACGCACATCTTTGGCTGTTTTGTAACCGCTCGGGTCATTGTGATAAGGGTGCTTGCTCACAATCCATCCACCTTCCAGTAGAACCGGGCGTTTCATAATCCAAGGTTTCACATAGTTTCGCTCCCACTGGCCGTAATACTCTCTCATTCCGAAAGCATCATGACGTAAGGAAAAGCCTTTCTCGCAAGCGCTGTCCAACAAGCGTTTACTATCGGGATCAAAATTCTCCTCACCTGCCCAGTCTTTGCCTGCACCCATCCAACGATGGTAGTTGATAACTAAAGGTACTTTGGTGAAGTGTTTGACGTAGAGGTCTGTAATCCAATTGAACACAGCTTCCCGGTTCTTGGGGTCAATGTACTTCATAGTGTGTGCCTCACCCCATTTGCCAAGACCGTAGCCGTCTATAAATTCCACCAGGTCAGGGTCATTGTATTTTTGGGCAAATGCTTCTATGAACTTTGCATATTTCTCCTGGAAGATAGGGTCATCAGGATAGGGAGAGCGTTTTCCATTGTCTGTATAGTATTTGGCTCCTGCATCGAATACATAGGCCGGAGTGGCTTCATTTTTTCGGTCGCGGCTGTCGACAACTACACGGAAAGAGAGACGCATACCTCTGTCGAGTGCCCCTTGAATTACTTTTTTCAACTTTTCGTTGGTATCCCAGCCGTAGACTCCTTCGGCGGGATTGAAGGTACTCCAATGCGTACGGATATAGAGTGTGCGTGCATAATCGGAGATTTTCACGGTTGTTCCTTTTTCCGGTACATAGATATGGTCGTATTTCTTCCAGAAGTCATCGCTGACATTCTCATTTGCATAAACAACCCAACCACTTAAAGGGTTTCCCTGCATGGTTTTTCTGTCTGGCCAGATTTTTATATAATCAGCTTCCGTATCTACAGCCATCTTGTATATCTGGCATCCTGCTGCAAGAAACGCACCGACACCGTAAACTTCTGTCATGTCACGCGTCACTTTACGGGGGTCGGCACCGATAGGCTGTACCCAGCCAAGTTTACCGCTTGCATCTACAGCATCGGTCAGTGCCTTCCAGCCTTTTATAATGACTGGCATGAAATCGTCTTCATTCAAGAGTCCCGCATTTACGCCATAGGCCAACGCATATACAAAGAAACCGGTGGAACTGGTTTCGGGAGAAGGATAAGAAGCCGGATCCAGAAGGCTGGCATGCCAATAACCGTCTTCGTTCTGCAATCCGGCGATACGTGTGCATAACCGGATAAACAGTTCTTCGTAATAAGCGCGTTCCATCAAGCCTTTGGGCAACTCCTGCAATACTTCTGCCAGACCGGCCAGTACCCAGGCATTTCCACGTCCCCAGAACACCTTTTTGCCATTGGCTTCTTTTTTACCGAAATAATGCCAATCGCGGTAGAAAAGGTTCTCTTCCTTATCGAATAGGTATTCGTAGGTAGCCCGGTATTCATTGTCCATGAATTGGAGGTATTTCCGGTTGTTGGTTTCACGGTATAGCTTGGCATAAACCGGGGGGGCCATAAACAAGGCATCACACCAGGTCCAGCGTTCTAGGGTTTTGTTGTCACCATACTCCAGTTTGAATGTACCGTTGGATGGATGGTTGACAATCCATTCCGTACGTGCCAGGGTAGGAGCCAGTATTTCCTCTTTTTTATATTTACGGTATAAGTCAATGAATGATTGGGAAACGGTTATATCGTCTGCATGGTACAACCGCTGATGGGGTTGCCAGCAGTTTCGTCTTCCTATTTTATAGAGCCATTGATAGTAGGTGCTGTCATTGTACTCCTCTTCTGCCAGTTTAGCCCAATCTACCATACCTACATAAAGTGCTCCATTGGTCCAATCCAGGTCGTGGTGTTCGTGGGCAGTGTTAGGATTGGAAATTTGCCAGTCTGCCACTTGCTTCATTTTCTCTTTTACTTCCTTTTTGCTGAATGGCACTTGTGCCATGATTGCCATACTGATAAACAGAAAGGCTGCTGCTGTTAATTGTCTGTGTATCTTCATGATTGTTTATTGATAAAATTAAGGGAATTGCCTTTGTTCTCAATGGACGCGGACAATTCCCTTTATGAGAATCTTGAAAACTATCTTTTTACCTTTATTCGTGTTTTATTTTGTCTTTGTGCTGTTAATATCCCTCGTTTTGCGGGAATTCTGCACCCGTATTTGAATCGATTATGCTCTGAGGAATCGGCCATAATGTGTGGTAATCACGCATAACGGGCCCCGATTCTGTATTGTATTTGCGGGTACGCTCCAATAATTTGCCGGTACGGCATAAGGTAAAGCGGCGTGATTCTTCACCTACCAACTCGCGGATACGTTCGTCCAGCAAGAAGTCCATGGTCATTTCACTGTCCGTAATTTCAGGAGCATGCGCGCGACGGCGTACAACATTGATTGCTTCGCGGGCACCTGAAATATCGTTCAACCCCAACCTTGCTTCGCAGAGTAAGAGATAAGTCTCGGACAAACGGAACTTCATGCGGTCACGGTAGGAACCGGTCAAAGAAAGGTTTTCGGAACGGCCATAGAAGAATTTTGTCAGAGCCGGATAAAGACGGAAGGTGGTAAACCATGTTTCGTCTGTAATCGTGGCTTTTTTACCATAAAGGTCGGGCATGTTCTCGTTGTTGTAATACCAGTTACGTTTGATGTTGTATTCGGAATTACGAATGTCTTCTTCATCAAAGAAACCGGTATCTTCTCCAATCCACCATTTCATTGGTACCAATTGCGACAAGCCGCGGCCACCCAGTGAGTCTGCCAAAACAAAACCGGTAATTTCGAAGTATTTGGGTTCCCAGGCACGGCGTGTCCAGTCATCGGAATTTGTACCGCCACCAGTAGTGTTATATTCAAACTGCATGACCCAAATGCTTTCCATATTGCCGGATGTGCGATTTTGATTGTTTTCAACGAATAGGTCGGAGAACACATCGCCGTTTGCTTTTGCCTTTTCACCGAAGCGGTCTTCCATCAAGTGGAAATATCCGCTGTTGATGACATTCTCTGCGGCAGTTTCAGCCTTTGCATAATCACCCTGCATCAAGTAAACCTCACTTAGTAAGTGTTCTGCCGCCCATTTGGTCAGCTTGCCGACTTTTACGGCATCAGGGTCAGTAGGCAGGTTCTCGACAGCAAACTGAAGGTCTTCTACCATGTGGGCAATAACCTCTTCCTTCGGTGTACGGGTAAAATCGATTCTGAACTGATCTTGAATCTTGTCTACATAAGGAACGTCTCCATACAGATAAACCAATGTACGGTATGCATAGGCGCGGAAAAAACGTGATTCTGCCTGATAGAGCGCCTTGTCTGTGCTATTATCCCAGTTCGTGTTTATTTCCGAGTATTTCAACATCTCATTGGCTCCTGCAATCAGACTATAAGCCCAGTTCCAGTAGGAGCCTACAATACCGGTATTTGGAGTTAATGTCAAGAAACCGAACGGTTGGATAGAACCGTCTTTGGTACCCATGGTAGCAAGGTCAGTGGCAATCTGCAATGCTTCGTAAGGGCAAGCGGCATTGTGCATGAAGGCACCGTTTTCACCCCAAGTGTTGTATTCAGAGCGTGCTTCGGCATAAAGTCCGGTAGAACCTACTTCGAAACCATAGGAACTTGTATATGTGTTGTCCGGAGCTAGTTCACTTTTCAGTTTCTCATCCAGAAAGTCAGAGCAACCGGTAGCAGACAGAGCTACTAACAGAGCTAGAGTTGCTTTTGATATATAATTTTTCATTGTATATATATTTAAGTAAGTTTAGAATGATAAGTTCAGTCCAAGTACGTAGGAACGTGCAGTCGGGTAAGAGGCAAACCAACTGTTGTCATAGTTCAATACGCTGCGTATGTCACAGAATGTATAAGGATTCTCCACACTGATATTGACTCCCAAACCGCTCAGTCCCAATTTCTTTACAAAATTCTTTTCAAAATTGTATCCTAAAGTGATATTCTTTATTTGGATGTATGTAAAGTCTTTGTAATAGCTGTGTCCGTCGAAGTTGTTATATGCTGGAGAAGCATATTTGGAATTGGTGTGTTCCGGTGTCCAGTAATCGGCATTATGCAGATAGTTGTATAAGTTGTAACTCCAACTTCCGATATTGGCTTCGTTCAACTCACGTGTAACTTTGAAGGTTCCATTCAGTAGGAATGACAAGTAAAAGTTCTTGTAAGTCAATGTATTGCTCATAGACATGAGGAAGCTTGGATTCTTTGAACCGATGATAACTTTGTCATTGGAGTCAATATAACCGTTTCCGTCTGCATCTTTCACTTTGGCAGAACCTGGTTTGGCACCTTTTTGGATCTCTTTTTCTGTACCGTCTGCTGCGGTATAGGTGAATTTGTCACCTTCCTGCCAGATGCCGTCGACGTCATAGTCGTAGTAAACTCGCAAGGGTTTGCCGATGAACCATTTATTGGTGATATCATCTTTTTTGTCACCACGTAGGTCTACAATCTTGTCACGGTTCAGTGAAAAGATGATTCCGGTGCTCCATTCGAAGTCCTTATTACGTATGTTGACGGTGTTCAAGGTAAATTCAACACCTTTATTGCGTGTTTTACCCACATTATCCCAAATGGTTTTATAGCCGTTCATGATAGGAACAGTACGTTTCATCAGCAAGTCTTTTGTGTTGGCGACATACATTTCAATGTTACCGTTGATACGGCCGTTGAAGAATGAATAGTCGATACCGACGTTGAATGTTTGGGTTGTTTCCCACTTTAGATTCGGATTTCCGACACCGTCGTTGGCCAGATAAGCACCGTTGACACCTGCTCCACCGTCACCCCAGATATAGTTTGTGAGGTGCAGACGGTCCAATGTCTGATAGGGGTTGATGGCTTGGTTACCGTTAGAACCATAAGATACGCGGAGCTTCAATTGGTCCAGCCAGTTTTGTGCATTTTCCATAAAACTTTCGGAAGCAATGTTCCATGCAGCAGCCACTGACGGGAAGAATGCATACTTGTTGTTTGCACCGAAGGCAGAATAACCGTCGGAACGTCCGGTCAGGGTCAACATATATTTTCCTGCATATGAATAATTCAAGCGAAGCATATAAGACAGCATCGAGGTTTCTGATAAACCAGAACTTACGGTTTTATTCTTTTCACCTGCATTGATGTTATGATAACTGGAATCATCGTTTACAAAACTTTCGGCACTTGACTTGGAAGTCTTTTTCTGAGTTTGTTGTACACTGAACAAACCTGTAGCGTCGAAACGGTGCTTGCCAAATTCACGATTATATTTGAGCAGATTTTCCCAAGTGTAATCCCAGTAGTGTTCATTGTTGATGCTGGCTTTTCCGCTGGCTGTTCTACCGTCTTTGGTGTCACGACCATAGTATGTGCCGGTAAAGTCGCTACGATAGTTGTAACCAAAGGTTGTACGGGCTGAAAGACCTTTTACCGGCAACAGAATGTCAGCATAGGTGTTGATGAAGAAGTTACGTCTTGTTTGATCTTGGTCGGCATTGACATTGGCCATCGGGTTAATAATCAGGGATTGGTCCATAGGTTCTTCATAATACTTGCCGTTTTCATCTTTGTAGATACCATAAGGACTTTGCTTTACAGCATGTTCAATATTCGGGGTTATACCACCGCCATCTCTTTGAATAAATTGGGTCTGTATACCAATAGTCAGCCATTTGTTTAATACTTGTGTGACATTCAAATTGATATTGTAACGTTTCATAGCAGAATTGTAGACTACACCTTCTTGATCCAGATAGGAAACTGCCCCCATATAAGTGGTGCTTTCAGTACCTCCGGAAATGCCTACTTGATGTTCCATGGTAAATGCATTGCGGAAAATATAGTCCTGCCAGTCGTTTGTAACGCCTTTCTTGTAATTTATAAGTTCGCTGGCACTCAGAATATTCTCAGGAGCCAATTGGTCTCCGCTCCATCCATCTTTCAGGCGTGCAATGTCTTGTTTAAATGTGATGTATTCGTCTGGAGTCATCACATCAATAGTCTGTTGGGGTTGCGACATTCTGAACTGCCCTTTGTATGTAACTTGGGGTGCACCTTTCTTGCCTTTCTTTGATTGAATCAAGATAACACCATTGGAACCGCGTGAGCCGTAGATAGCTGCTGCGGAAGCATCTTTCAAGACACTAAGGCTTTCGATGATGTTTGGGTCAATATCACTCAAAGAACCATTGTAAGGAATACCGTCCAATACAATAAGCGGTGCATTGTCAGCACTTAATGAGTTTTCACCACGTACACGGAGGGTTTGGTCTGCCCCCGGTTTCGCATCACCAGTAGTTACGCTTAAGCCCGGAATTTGTCCTGCGAGACGGTCCATCAAGTTACTGCTATTTATCATGTTCAGTTTCTTCTGGTCTACTGATACCAGACCTCCAGTCAGGTCGGACTTACGCTGTGTACCATAGCCGATTACCACGACTTCTGCCAGTGTTTTACTGTCTTCCACTAACTTTACGGTACTGTTTCTACCAGCTTTTACAGTCTGTGTCACATAACCGATATAGGAGATTTTGAGATTACTCCCTGCCGGTGCGTTGATTGTGTATTTTCCGTCAAGATCTGTAATGACACCAGTACTGGTTCCTTCCACCATGACATTTGCTCCGATAATCGGTTCACCACTTTCGTCAATTACTGTACCAGAGATGTTCTGTGGTTGTCCGGATATTGCCTTGTTATTCTTTCCGGTATATAAAATAATGTGTGTTGCGTCGATTTCAAATTTAACATTGGTCCCTTTCAATAAGGCTGCTATTGTCTTATTAATAGTTTCATTCTTAACATTCAAGCTGACTTTCTGTTTGATGTCTATTTGCTGCGATTCATAGAAGAAAGTGTATCCACTTTGCTTTTCCACTTTTGGCATAGCCTCTGATAATGGGATATTTGTGAACTTCAGTGTGATCAGTTTCTCTTTCTTTTGTGCAGAAACCGGGGCACATAGAAGTACCAGTATAAGAATGATGAGTTGTTTTCTTATATCCATAATTGTCTTAAATTTAAAGATTAATGTAGGTGTTTACTTTTCGTTAATTATTAAATAATGTGCATTTCTCATTTGTTTGTTTGGCATAAGTTTTTAATTTTGTTACTGTTTCATTTTACTTTTTGTTTTGTGTCTGCAAACGAAATTGTCAACTCATTCTCTTCGTTAAAGGTATATTTCATAGGTTGGATGCGTGCCATGATGCGGAGTATTTCGTCCAGCGGTTCGCTACGCAACGTAAACGTATAGAAATATTTATTGGATAATGTAGGATCCACGTCTATCTTTACCCGATACCATTTAGAAAGCAGTTTGCAAATGTCTCCCAATGAACGGTTTCTGAATACGAGTTGTGTATTTGCCCACGAAGAGGCAAAATGTACATCATCTTTTTCTACCTTAAGTGTAAGGGTTTTCCGATTAAAAGTAGCTGTTTCGCCCGGTTTGAGGAAACGGTTCTCTGTCTCGGTTTCCAAAGAGACGGACCCTTCTACCAAACTCACCAATGTATTTTCCGAACCGGGGAATGCATCGACATTGAATTTGGTTCCGTGAACTACGATACGCATACCTTCTGTCTGCACAATAAAAGGTTTGTCAGCATCGTGTGCTACATCGAAGTAAGCTTCACCAGTTACATTTACGATACGCTCATCCTTATTCATTTGTGATCCGTATTGCAAAGAGGTCTCTGTATGCATCCATACTTCGCTTCCGTCAGGAAGGAGAACCTTAGACTTACCCGACAAATTAGAGTATAACTGCGGCATGGCTTCAGGCTGTCCGTTAAGGAATCCTATGTAGAATGAGCAACCGATGGCAACAGCTATACATGCAGCTACTGCGTAGCGGTATATCTGTTTCAGTTCGAAGCGTTTCTTTGCAGGTTTTTCAGTCTGCTTAGGCTCGCTGGCGTGCATACGGTTGACAAGTTCATTCCAATAATATTCGGTATTGGGCGTGTAGTTTTCTACATTTGCCTGAATTTTTTCCCATAACAGTTGCAATTCCTTGAATAACGCTTCGTTGTTACTGCTGCGTAACCAAGTCTCCAATTGCCGCTCTTCGTCTGCGGAAATTTCCTGTTTCAACTTAGGAATGATTAAATTCCAAGGAACACTTTTTTTCATGATCATGATGTTTTTATAGGCCTTCACTTATATGACACATCACTTGGGTTTAACCCTTATTCCAATTCCAATTATTTTTTTAATAAATTTCGAGGAACAAATAATATTAGTATCTTTGCCGCTCAAGAAGCCCTTATCTAATATAACTTCGATATGCCTGCAGAAGATGATATCCTATTGTTACAGTTAATCAAACAAGATGACGAGAAGGCTTTCAAGCACCTTTTCGATACTTATTTTGTTTCACTCTGCCGCTTCATGTCCCTTTATCTGAGAGACAAGCAGGAGATAGAAGAACTGGCCCTTTCCATCTTTATGAATTTGTGGGAGGGTAGGGCCGACTTGACTCTTAAAATCTCATTCAAGGCTTATCTTTTCCAGTCTGCACGCAATCGTTGCCTGAATGCTTTACGCGATGAAAAGGATACGGTTCCCATCGAGGGAGGAGAAGAATATGGATATGCTCTTGCGGCTGATACTTCGGTGGAGATGGAAGAACTGAACCGATTGATTGAAGAAGCTGTTTGTTCCCTTCCGGACAAATGTGGGCAGGTTTATCGCAAAAGTAGGGAGGAAGGGAAGACTAATCAAGAAATTGCCGGGGAAATGGGGATTTCTGTCAAGACGGTGGAGGCCCAAATAACCAAAGCCTTGAAGCATATCAAGAAATTTTTAGGAGAACAGTATACTTATTTGTTCTAAAATAGAAATTGCAGGCCATCTGTCTTTTAGAATGATGAAAGGAGGATGGCCTGCAATATAAAAAGAAGATTAATCTATAACCGTGAATTTTACTTTCTGGTCTTTCACTATTACATAATATTCTCCATTTTCAAGGAAATGTTCACCATTGGCATTTACAAAAGCAAGATCACGCATCGGGTCTATTTCAAAGCGGAATATATGTGTTTCACCTGCTTTAATTAGTTGCTTTTCGAAGTGCTTCAATTCTTTGCATGGACGGGTAATCGTGCTAAATGGGTCTGAGATAAACCAATGCACCACTTCTGCACCGTCACGTTTGCCTACATTGGTGACTGGGATTTCCATTACCAACTTTTCACCGCGTCTGATGGTTTCTTTGGGCAAGTTGATATTACCATAATTAAAGGTGGTATAACTCAAGCCGTATCCGAATTCATACAGTGGGGAAGAGGAGATGTCTTGATATTTGCCACTTTGTGGACGGGCTGTTTTGCGCTGATTGTAATAGATTGGAATCTGTCCGGTGGAACGTGGAAAAGTAATGGAAAGCTTGCCCGAAGGATTTACCCGGCCGGACAAGACACCTGCCAATGGTTTACCGCCAGGTACTCCCGGTTGCCACATTTCAACGATGGCGTCACAGAGAGGTTCCACTTTAGAGAGTCCCAAAGGACGTCCGTTAGCCAGTACCAGAACAATCGGTTTGCCTGCTTTCTTCATTTCAGCAATGAATTCCTCTTGAATGGCAGGCAGTTCTATGATGGAACGCGATGCGTTTTCGCCACTCCACTTTTTCTTTTCACCCATGCAGAGTAGAATGACATCTGCTTTCCGGGCTACAGCCAGTGCCTCACTGAATTTGGAAGTGTCGTTACCGTCGAAACCACAACCCTCGGTATAAATCAGTTCAGCCTTGCCTGCAAATTCTGCATCCAGCGCCTTTTTGATGGGGAGGACATCTTCTGCATGTCCATGTCCATACCATGACCCCAGGAGCTCGGCACAGTTTTCTACCAGAGGCCCCATGACGGCGATAGTTGGCTTGTTCCCGTTTGCCAGAGGG
>NZ_JBCNZM010000161.1:0-11120 GCF_040227615.1 Bacteroides sp. RTP31139st1_H2_RTP31139_211217
GCACTGTGCAACAACTCTTCTCCCTTGACTCGCCAACTCACCAAAGCACCGGTACCTTTTTCTATGGTGAACAAGGCATCGGCGGCTATAATTTCCACCGCTTCGGGTGTCTCCTTAAACGTGGCCTTCCCGCCGTCATCCTTCAATTGTGGGAATTCATAGTCATGATACGTAAGTTGTTCCTTGGCAACTTTGAAGCCCTTCTCTGCCCACATCGTGGATTCCTTCAACGTGGCATATACATTGAGGCAAAGTTCCCCACACTTATCCGGTCTTGAAGGTACCTCCAGCAGATTCCCTTCGGACAAGTGGAGGTCGCCGTTGCGTACAGCCTTTCCGTTGCATATCCACTCATAGCTGTAATCGAATTCATCCAAATCGGAAAACGCATACCCGTTGGTCAATTTGATTTGCTGTGTTCCCTTCTTTTCAAACTTGATGTATTGATATACTTTTTGTACTTCATAGTAATGGGGGTGAGGCACCCGGTCGGGAGATACCAGCCCGTTAATGCCGGTGGGACCGTCGTTGGGATAGTCCCCGAAATCTCCTCCATACGCCCAGAATTCATCGGGCAGTAATGGGAGTGACGAGGGGCTCTCGCCGAAACTTAACGGTGCACCGTTAAGCTTTTTAGGAATGCCTTGGTCTACCCAGCACCAAATGGCAGCTCCGATAATACTTTCGTCCTTTTCAATCACATCCCAATACTCCTTGAGGTTGCCGATGGAATTTCCCATGGCGTAGGCATACTCTCTCATGAATACGGGGCGGTCGGTTATTTTCTCGCCAAGTTCCTTCAAAGCGTTGGGATGCAGATAGGCTTCGTCATAGACGTCGGATACGGTGCGGTCTGTATCGTCGTATATCGGCCTGGTGGGGTCTAAGGCACGGATTGTGTCTGCCATAGCTCGCAAATTGGCACCGCTTCCACCCTCGTTGCCCAATGACCAGAATAGGATGCACGGATGGTTCTTGTCCCTTTCCACCACGGCTACTGCCCGGTCCACATGGGCCAGTGTCCATTGAGGGTTGTCTCCTAATACTTTGTTCCCCAAACCGTAGGCATGACTTTCGTGGTTCGCTTCGTCCATTACGTAGATTCCATACTTGTCACATAGCTCGTACAGCAATGGCAGATGTGGATAGTGGGACGTGCGTATCATGTTGATGTTGGCTTGTTTAATCAGCCGGATATCTCTCTCCATCGTCCGGCTGTCGACAAAGAATCCCATACGGGGATGGAAGTCGTGACGGTTCACTCCTTTCAGCTTGACGGCTTTCCCGTTGACTTTGAAGACGTCTCCCGCGATTTCTATTTTCCGTATGCCCCAATGGTATTCGAACGATTCCAAAAGTTCATTCTTCCTGCGAAGCTTGATGTGGATGTCATATAGATGCGGTTTTTCGGCAGACCATAGTTGAGGCTCCCGGAGCATTTCGGACAGTGTGACGCTCGTTTCAGAAAAGGCCTGAATAGTACCTACGGGAGCCACCATTTTTTTGTCGAGTTTATTTCCTCTGTTGTCTTTCCCCACCAGGTTTATTTCTACGGTCAGGTCTTTTACTTTGCGGTCGGTCTGGTTTCTTATCCAAATTTCGGTTCCGAATGTAGCTGAACGCATGTCGTCCGACAAGTCGCTGCTGAACCTATAGTCCCGGATATTTGTCCGGGGACGTACCCATAGCTCTACCGGCCTGAGTATTCCACTAAGCCGCCACATGTCCTGGTCTTCCAGATAACTGCCGTCCGACCACCGATACACTTCCACTGCCAGACGATTGGCTCCGTTCTTCACAAATTCGGTTATGTCAAACTCGGCAGGCGACATCGAATTCTGGCTGTAGCCTACCCGCTCTCCGTTTACCCAGACATACATGGCCGATTTTACTCCTTCAAAGTGAAGGTATAGGCACTTGTCTTTCATATCGGGCGTCACTTCGAACGTGGTGACATAAGAGCCTGTGGGATTTCTGTGCCCGTAACTGTAATATTCGGCGGGAGGCTCGCTTGTCACTTTGGGTGCATCCTTCTGGAAGGGATAGTTTACGTTGGAATAGATAGGTTTCCCATAACCTTGCAATTGCCATGCTCCCGGTACTATGATGGTATCCCATGTGTCGGTATTGAAATCATTCTTGTAGAAGTCGGCCGGGCGCTTTCCCGGGTCGGCAGACCATTGGAATCGCCACTTGCCGTTCAGGGATATGATTTCTTTGCAATCGGCTTTTTGCGAAGGCAATGTCAGTGTGGCATGATACGGCTCTTTGTTGATGCCGACTACAATAGGATTCTCCCAGTCCGGAACTTCTTGGGCGCCGGCATATAGGGCACTTAGCAATAGAAAGGCAAATATCTTTTTTCTCATTTTTTCTCATGTTTTCTGATGGTCAATAAACTTCCATGATGAGAACTCCCCAGGGGGGCAATGTTACATGGTCTCCTTCTTTTACAGTCTTGCCGGAAATCAGCTCTTTGGACGTCGGATAGTTATGAGTGATTTCTTTGCTCTCGCTGCTGTAATTGAAGAAGTAACGGATGGCTTTTCCGGCTTTGTTTATTCCCGAACGCTGTATGATGGGGAACACGTCGCTCTCTGAAGAGATGATACCGGCATGGATGGCTGCCTTTCGCACGATGGCATTCAGCAATTCCTGCGAAGGGTAGGCTCCTATGTAGGTCAGTTTGCCTTTGCCATACTTGTTTTCGGTGACAACGGGCCATTTGCCGAAGAACGGATGCTCTGCATAAGCCAACGGGGTGGCTGTCTCGGGAATCAGGAATTCATACCAGTCGCTTATCTGGTTCTTTCCCTCTAATTGAAAGGGGTTATCCTTTAATGATAAGTCACCGATAGTGGAGAATTCCTGGTAATGGAAGCCGCAGGCTTTGCGTAGCGGCCCGGGAGCCAAGGTGGCCCGAACTGCGGAGTGCTCATTGCAGTAACCGCTTTTGTGCATCATTACCACGTGTCCGCCGGACTGTACGAATTCATCAATGGCTAATAGCAATTGGTCGGTAGCCACATACAAAGGGGGAATGACAAGCATGTCATATCCGCTGAAATCGGTTGTCTTGTCACAAGGGATGATGTCCGTTTCTATGTTTTGGAAATAGAGGGCTTTATGCACCATATCAATGGGATAATTGCTCTTGTAAGTGTAGGGCATGAAGCCGAGAGCATGATAAGAATCATGACTGTAGAGGATAGCTGCCCGGTTTTTCTTTTTCAAGTTCACGATGTGGCTGCCTATTCTTTCCAACTCTTTGGCGGTGGTGGTGAATTCCTTGTATATGCGGTTGGGCTGGAGGTCATGGCCCAGCACGCCTCGCCAGTATGTCTCCTGCCCGTAGTGCAGGGTAGACCAGTGCCAGTATTCCACCATATTGGCTCCGGAAGCATAATGTGCGTACACATTCTGCCGCAACTGGTTGTCGTAGGGAGGAAACTGGGTGCGGGCATCCCAGCCGATGCCTTGTGCGTTGGTTTCCATGACGATGTAATTGTTGTCGGCCACGGTGCGCACGAAGTCACCGGCATAAGCGATGCGCTGGCCGTCTTGTTTATCCTGTACATCGTGATAGACATTGATGGCAGGATATTGCATCTGCCTGAAACTTTCCACTTGGTCTATATTATGGAAGTCGGGCATAAAGCAGTGGGTGACAAATTGGTCTTTACGCTTGTATTCATTTACAAGGTCGCACTGCCAATTCAGAAAATCGGCCACTTCCTTCCGGTTATAGCGTTCCCATTCATTCTTGTACGAGGGGCTTGTCACTCCATCGCGCGGATAGAACTCTTCCCAGGTGTTGATGTTCATTCCCCAGTAGTTCATTCCCCATTCCTTGGCAAGCAGATTCAGGTCATTGTTGAATTTCTGTTTGATGTAGTTCCTGAATCCGAAGAAATAGTCTCTGTTGTTTACTCCGCGCGCTTCTGTTTCGTTGTCCACTTGATACCCGATGACTGCCGGATGCTGTGCATATCTTTCCAGCATCTTGCGGATAATCCGTTCGCAATAGAATTGGTAGGTCGGGTTTGTAAAATCCATGTTCTGTCTGATTCCATAATAGGCTTTGTTTCCTTTGGCGTGTTCTGCCAGCACTTCCGGGTGTTTGTATGCCAGCCATGCAGGAATGGAATAGGTGGGAGTTCCCAAGATGACTTTGATTCCTGCTGCATGCATCTTGTCCAGAATGCGGTCCATCCATTCAAATTCAAAATTTCCTTCTTGCGGCTCAAATACTCCCCAGGCAGATTCTCCAACGCGCACTACTGTCAGGCCGGCTCTTTTCATCAGCCGGATATCTTCATCCAGTCGCTCATAGGGCATATATTCATGATAGTAGGCTGCACCATAAAGCACGTTGTCGAATGAATACTGCGCTTTTATTTGTAAAGCGCTTAAAAACAACACTAATAGAATAAAGTAATTTTTGTTTTTCATAATCTTACCAGTCCGATACAATATTTTTATTTCATCATAGGTCTTATGCTGATGGTTCTCCGATATTCCTGCGGCATCGCCTTGTAAGCACCGAATACACCGCGGGCCGTACAGCCGACCCCGGTAGTGGCATAATCGAGATTCAGGGTCATGCCTTTCTGCTTCTGCAATTGGTAGGTATACATCGCTTTCGTCAGATTGTCTGTGCTGTACGGATAAATGTTGAAGTTGAACCATTCGTTCATCTTGAATTGAAGGCCGATGCCTTTGTCCGTGGTCAGTTGCAGCCAGCGTACATCTGTCCGCAATCCGTAATCTTGTGGCATTAGATAGGGCTCGTACATAGCTTGTACGGTAGAGGCATATATCCCCGTCGGATAGCCGGTTTTCCGGTCCGGATAGTTCTCTTGCGGTCCTCGGCCGTACCATTTCACTTGGTCGAGCGCATCGCTTACGGTCAGCGTAAGTCCTATGCGAGGAAACCAAAGCGGCATTTTCCCTTCAGGCTTCAATACATGGCGTATCTCTATCGTCCCTTCACTATTGATAATATACTCATAGTGGTTGATGATGCCGTTGTTCTGTATTCCTTCGATGTAGAGGTCTTTTTTCTCTTTTTCTCCTTTGCCCATCAATTCCGCATCAATGATGTGTATATGTACGCCTTCGGTGGTTTCGGACACCGAAAAAGAGAGGGGCTGATGTGTCAGGCGGTCAATCCCTGCAGAATACATTTCTGTGGCTACCGTGTATCCGTAACCTTCTTTCCAGTTGGAGGAGCGGGCGCTGGAGGCATTCCAGTTGTCCAGCTCATTGGCCAGCGGGGCACGCCAAAGATTCAGCCGGAGCGGTGATTCCAGCAGTTCCATATCTTGAACAACCATCGACGTCAGTTGTCCGTCGGTACGGTTGAATACATATTTGAAGCCATCTCCGGAGACAACCAATTCTTTCTCCGAAAGTGAATAGGAAGGTACGCCTTGAGCCTTTTCTTCCGAAGAGCATGGCAGGCTCCAAGGCAGTTCAAGTTCTTCCCATGCCACCTCATGTCCGGCTTTTGCCCACAATTCATCTTTTTTCAGGACGGCATGAAGCATCAGGCGGTATTCTTTGCCGGGAATCAGGGCTGGCTTCTTATAAGGTATGTGCACCAGCTCTTGGCTAAGCGGCGCTGTTGAGAGTGCCAAGTCGCCCGATTGAATAACCTTGTCATCTTCTTTCAATTCCCATCGTATGGCATATCGGGAAGCATTTGTATAATGATTGCGATTCCATAACTCAACGACTCCCTCTGTCACATCCGACATGGAAAAAGAAAGAGGTTGTCCGGTTTTCTTCATTTGCCACATTTCGGGCTGTACGCTACGGTCGGGCCAGATGCTGCCGTACGTACGTGCACCGATACCGTAACTGTAGAATGTACCATTTTCCGTCTCTTGCTCAAAATCTAGCCACAGAGCGGCTTCTTCCGGGTGAAAAGAGGAAGTCAGTGCCTTGGCGAAAATGCCGACTTCGTCCATTTGAGCATCGCAGATGTAGACCGAAGTCTCTTGGCCGTGTGTTTCTGCATTCCGACCGATGTTGACGGGGTAGGGGAAGTTCCGGATATTGCCCGATGCTTGTGTGGAGGCCTTTTCTGCTCCGTCTATATAGATGGACATTTTCTGTCCGTCGTAGACGCACGTCACTTGATGCCAGTTGTATTCCCAGTCAGTAGGCAAGGAGGCGCATACGGAATGCTTTTTATCAGTATAGATATAAAATTCCAGTTTGTCTTTACCGCGTTGTTGCAGCCCGAACTGATAATTGCCTTTTGTGATGAATGAGCCGCAACTGCTTACTAGTTTCCGGGGGTAGATTCTGCAAGTGAGTGTCAGTTCATTACTGTTCAACTCCACATTGTCTGCACGATAGACCTCTACCCATTGGTCGTGACCGTTCAAGTCCAGCACCGTGTTCTTTCCTTCCTTCACTAAGCGGGCATTTCCCATCAGATGGGCGGGAGTATGGAAGGGCGAAAGGTCGTCCACTTGCCTTATCCGTTCGGTCAGTCCCGGACTTACAAAATCCCAGATGGCCCCTCCCATCAGGCGGGGATGTCGGTAGATGGCTTCCCAATAATCGTTCAGGGCACCGCCGGCATTGCCTGCAACCGATAAGTATTCATCCATAAACGATGGTCGGGAATCCTCTCCTATGCCTACCTGCATTTCCAGTTCCATAGGAGTAGGGTAACGGGGTCCGATAATATCTTCTGCCGGATGGGAGAATGCATTTCCGCCATACATCCAGAAGCGGGTGGGGTCCAGCGATTTCCCTTCTTCAATGGTGTGGGTAATGTTGATACCTTCACCGCTTTCGTTTCCTGCGCTCCAGAACAAGACGCAGGGATGGTTTCTGTCCCGTAACACCATTCTGCGGCATCGCTCGCGATACATCTCTTCGTATTCCGGGAGACTTGAAATCCATTCCGAGGCATGGGCTTCATCGCCCACCTCGTCTATGATATAAAGCCCGTATTCATTGGCCAGTTCCAAATACTTATTCACCGGAGGATAGTGAGAGGTACGTACGGCATTGAAATTAAACTGTTTCAACAATTCAAAATCCTTGCGTATGGTGGCTTCGTCCATGACATGTCCCTCTTCGGGATGCTGCATGTGCGAATTTTGTGCATTGACTTTCAGTGGGATACCGTTAAGATAAAAAACACCGTCTTTGATTTCCGTCTTTTTGAATCCGATGACCGTTTCTATCTTGTCTTTCTGCAGACCGGCCGGATTGGATAATTCCAGACCGAGCGTATAAAGCTCGGGTGTCTCGGCTGTCCATTTCCGGGGTTCTTGTACCAAGGTATGCAACTGTATTGTCTTTTCCGCAGCGTCCATTTCAAATGGAGCTGCGGAAAAGTTACAGATAATCTTGCCGTTTTTATCCTTTAAGTAAGCTTTCAATCCATAATTCTCATTTGGCTTCTTTTGGTAGTCCTTGATTTTTACCTGAATACTTAACTGCGAATCGGTATACGTATTATCAAACTCTGTGATTACTTGCCAGTCGAATATCCTGACAGCAGGTGTGGCGTACAACCATACGTCGTCAAAGATTCCGGCCAGTCGCCAATAATCTTGTCCTTCCAGGTAATAGCCGTCCGAATACTTTAGTACACAGACAGCCAGCGTGTTTTCGCCCGGCTTCAAATAAGGAGTGATGTTGTATTCGGCAGGTTCTTGTGCTCCTTCATTGTAGCCCACTTCATGACCGTTGACCCATACAAAAGAAGCGGATGCCACTTTCTCGAACCTTAAAAATATCTGGTCTTTTGCTGCCCAACTTGCAGGTACCTTGAATGTTCGCCGGTATAGTCCGGTAGGGTTATACTCTTTGGGAGCATGTGGTGGATTCACCCCGAAGGGAGCAGATACATTTCTGAACAGCTTGTCACCATAACCTTGCATTTCCCAGTTTGAGGGAACTTTGATGTCGCCCCATTGCTTATCCGGGAATTCGGGGTTAAAAAAGTGTGCAAGTATCCCTTCCGGTGTATCGCACCAGAAAAACTTCCATGTCCCATTCAGTAGCATGCTCTTTTCGGGCATATGCCAAGCGTGTCCTTCCTCTTGTCCTTTTTCAAATACAGAAGGGTTGTCTATATACCAGAGCATATCCTTAAGGAAGGATTTGTCTTGTGCATAGGATTGCAGGCACAAGGCTACTGAACACAATGGCAGAAACAGTTTTCTCAGATTCATTTTTTTGTAATTCGTGCTGTCCATCCACCGCCGGGTGCCAGTTGTACATTGAGTTTGTCTTTGGCAGTGACGATGCGTACTTCTTTTTTATAGTCGGTAGCTTCACGGTCGGCATTGACGCCGTCGGCAAAGATTTCAGCTTCATAGTTTCCTTCGCCGAGGAAGGAGAGGTCGATGGTGCAGCTGCGCGGAGTCCAGTTGGTCATGCTGCCTACAAACCAAGTGTTTCCTTTGCGGCGTGCTATCGTGATGTATTCGGCTATTTTACCATCAAGGGCAATGGTTTCGTCGAAGGTAGTGGGAACCTTGGCGATGAAGTCGGTGCATTCCTGTTCCTTTATGTATTTGCTGGGACTGTCGGCAAGCATCTGCAAGGGTGCCTCGAAGACGGTGTACATAGCCATCTGGTGTACACGCGTACCTTGGCTCATGGGGTGATCGTTGACGGAGCGGAACAAGGAACGGGTGGCATTTACCATAGCTCCCGGCGTATAGTCCATCGGACCGACGAGTTGGCGCAGATAGGGAGCGGTAACGTCGTAGCGTGGAAAGTCATGCAAGGGCGCACCGTTCACGATGGGCTCCCACTTGCTGTTTTCCTGTCCTTTCACACCTTCAAAGTTGAGGATGTTGGGATAGGCGCGCTGGATACCAAAGGGTTTCAGTCCGTGTAGGTCAAGCAACATGTGATGTTTGGCGGCGCATGCTGCGAGCTGTTCGGTAGAAGAGATGGCGATTTGATCGTCGCGGTCGAAGAAGTCAATTTTGAAACCTTTGATTCCCATTTGTGCGTAGTGGCTGATAACTTGTTCCACGGCAGGGGAGATGTCGCCTCCTCCCGTAAGATTGCGCCAGCTTGCCCAGAGGATGATGCCTATGCCCTTTTGGTTGCCGTATGCCACCAGTTCTTCGAGATTGATTTCGGGACTGATGTCTTCCATTAATGATTCCTTTCCGCTCCAACCTTCGTCGATGATGATATACTCCAGCTGGTTTTCGGCGGCAAAGTCGATGTATTTCTTATAGGTGGGCGTATTCATGCCTGCCTTGAAGTCCACGCCGGTCAGGTTACAAGTATTCCACCAGTCCCATGCCACTTTTCCGGGTTTAATCCAGGATGTGTCAGCGATGCGGCATTCGGGTGCGAGGCGTTGCATCATGTCGTTGTTGGCGAGTTGTGTGTCGTGGGTAACAACAAGCACGGCACGCCAAGGATAGGTCTGTTTCCCTGTGGGACGCCCGTTGGGGCAGAAGTAGGGGGCATTGTTGGGCTTGCTGATAACGTCGGCACGTTTGGTAGGGACGAGGTTCAAGCGGTCATAGCCTCCGATGACTGTTTCCTGTGGATAGGGGGCGAATTCTGCCTTCACTCCGTGGGGCATCTGTGGGTTGGCAGTGAGGAACATGCCGGGATAGTTGGACAATCCGGCTTCCATAATGACGGCTTTCTTTCCGTTCTCCAGTTCTACCATCAGCGGAGTAATGGCAAGCGAGTCTTTGTACATGCGAGAGAGGGGGGCCTCATCGTAGTAGGACTCGAAGGAGTAGCAGTAACGCTCGCCGGCGCGATTGTCGTTAATATAGGGCACGAAAGCGTGGTAATCGCGGTCGAAGTTGAACTCGGCAATCTCGTCCTTCACGCAGAAAGGTTTGCGCAGTTCGGAAACAAAACGATAGGCGGCTCCGTCGTCGTAGGCGCGGAACTGTATGCTATAGCCGTTACGGCATTTCAGCGTGAGTTGGTTATAAGTGTCCTTCACATTCGCCTTTTTGTAGAAAGGAGTGGGGAAGGAAGTGTCGACGGAAGTACGGGTAGCTTTGGTCACCTTCACATTTTTGCCGAAGGTGAAAGCAATGGGCTTTCCCTCAGCTTCGGTGCATTGCATGGCAATGTCTGAAGGCAAAAGAACGGTGGTACCGTCGTGGGCAATCGCCCAGTTGAGGGTTTGTCCGGCTTCGATGTTGACAATTAGTTTTCCGTCCGGTGAATTCAGTTGATATTGCTGTGCTTGTGCCGTCAATGCACAAGAAAGCAATAGGCTGGCGAAACAAGTGCTGATTCTGTTCATTTTTATTTGATTATTGATTATGAATATTTGTTTAATTCCGTGGATATTTAACCGGAATAGCCATCATTTCTTCTAAGAAGAGAGGGTCGTCGAACTGGCAAGTCTGTCGGTTGTATTGTCCCCCCGGAGTGTCCCATAGCATTGGGCACATGCCGCGCGAGTAGATGGCTTCGGTTACGGAAACACAGAAGAGTCTTATCACTTCCTTTGTTCTGTTTCTGGAGTCGGCGCAATATTCGCCTATGATGACGGGGATTCCTTTGTCTACGCAATTCTTCTTCAGTAGGTCCATATTGTCGTTCAGTTCCTTGAAGTCAGCTTCCGTTCCCCAGCTTTCCCGGCCTACACCCCAATCGACAACCTCGCCTCCACCCAGTATGGCAAAGTTTGCGGGAGTATAGTAATGCACTGTAAGAGCAAGTCGGTTTGCGGGATCATTCGGCATCTTGAACAAGGGGTCGTAAGCATACTCCAAGTTGGTGTTGTAGATTTCCACCAACAGATGACGTTTGGCGTTGTTGCCGCCACTGTTTCTTACTATGTCGACAAAGAGCTGGTTGAGGTCGTTCACGTATCCCAGTGCCTTTGCCTTGTCGGCTTCACTACCGCTCCACGGAGTCCAAATCTCATCGTATCCGATTTCATTCATTGGCTCGAACAGTAAGTGGTCACCGTACTTTTCGAAGCGTTCACATATCTGTTTCCAGATGGAAGTGAATTTTTCTTTTGCTTTGCTGTCGGTGGGTACTTGTTTAATCCATTCGTTTTCGTGGTGGATATTGATGATAGCCACCATGCCACAGTCGAGGGTCCAGTTTAGGATTTTCTCTACGCGGTCCATCAGGTC
>NZ_JBCNZM010000162.1:0-11086 GCF_040227615.1 Bacteroides sp. RTP31139st1_H2_RTP31139_211217
GCTACAAATTTTTGCTTACCAAACTTTATGATGCAGGCTGCCGCTACGTCCAGTTCGACGGGGTACATTCGGTGATAATGGAAGATACCATCCGGCTCAACAACCGGGTTTTGCGTGAGCGTCCTGCAGGGATGTATGTTGCATTCCATGCACCGACGGACATGCTGGTGCAACTGCATGGGGCCGATGCTTATTTCCTGAATTACGACTGTGGCGCGTGCGACCGTAACCGTCTGCTCTGGTTCATACACGAGAAGGAAGCGGTGTTCGGTTTCGTGCTGTCCCATTATCCTCAGGAAGACGAATTGGATGAATTGCAGGCAAAAACCGAAAGTGTATTGAACTATATTCCTTTGAAACGTTTCACTTTATGTCTGCCGGATGCCAATGCGCTTCTTTCGCCTTCGGAGGCCGATGAGGAGAAACAGTGGGAAACCGTAAGGTTGGGGATGGAAATGGCTGCGCGTATCTTCTCTTGAAAAACGCCGCATTCCATCATTCCGAATGCCACACTTCAGCAAGGGAAATGCCACACTTCACAGAGGCAAATGCCATTGATTGGGCCTCGTGAAGTGTGGCATTTCGATTGACGAAGTGTGGCACTCCTCTTTTAGTCTCCGGTGTGTCCGGTTTATTATTTGACAGCTTCGGCTATCTTTTCCTGAAGCTCGTCACCGTGCAGTCCGCGTGCAAGGATAGTTCCTTCACCGTCAATCAACACAGTGTGGGGGATGCTGCTTACGGCATAAAGCTGTGCGCCTTCGCAGTTCCAGTATTTCAGGTCGGACATTTGCGGCCACGTGATGTTCAGCTTCTTGATGGCTTCTTTCCATGCGTCAGCACTCTGGTCCAGAGATACGCCTACAATCTCGAAGTTCTTGTTCTTATATTTGGCGTAAGCTTCCACCAGGTTGGGCATCTCGCGACGGCAGGGGCCGCACCAGCTTGCCCAGAAGTCAACAAGGACAACTTTGCCCTTGCCTACGTAGTCGGACAGTTTTACCGTTTTTCCTTCCGGCGTCTGCATCTCGAAGTCTGTAAACTTCTGGCCTACGGCAGTGGCTTTCATCTTTTCAACGTTGTTCTTTATCTTGACGATGGCTTCGTCGTTGTCGTAAGCTGCAGGGATTTGGGGCATCAGCGGGTCGAGGTCTGCCACATCCATGTAGTAGTAGTTCTGCTTCAGCAGGAGTACACCCACCGGGTTGGTGATGTTCTTGTTGATGCCGGCTTTGATGGCGGATATCATGCTGTTTTCCAGATTTTCCATCTCTTTGCTTTTAGCCTCGCGTTGTTCGTCGGTCAGGGTGGTGTCCGACATGGATTCGTAGATAGTCATCATCTGTTTGTTCAGGCCGTTGATTTGGACTCTGATTTCCTGGTAGGCATCATTGTTGGCAGTACCGGTGGCAGAGTTGTTTTCCTGCGACAAGTTGATTTTAATCTTGCCGTTTTCCAGGAAGAAGTCGATGGCTGCGCCGTCTTTTCCTTCGGCTTTGTAGGAGATGTAGCGGTTGACAGCAGTATCTTGTGTACCCTTGAAGGTGAATGTTCCATCTTTGATGACAGCAGAGTCCAATTTTACGAATTGGCGTCCTTCCACGGTTTCCAGATATACGGTGTCGCCGTCGGCTGCACCCTCTACAGTTCCGGTTACGGTGTAACCGTTGTTTCCACTGTTACAAGCTGTAAATACAGCGGCTACAGCGAGCAGATAAGTAAACTTTTTCATTGTTTGTTTTTTTAATGAATGATTATAGCTGCAAATATAGTAATAAAAAATCCCCTCCGATATGAACCGGAGAGGATTTTTATAGTTTTAATCCCATTTTTAGCGATAACGCTGTGCTTACTATTATTCGGCAGCAGCTTCTTCAGCAGCAGGGGCTTCTTCGGCAGGAGCCTCTTCGGCCGGTGCTTCGGCAGCGGCTTTTGCAGCAGCTTCAGCAGCTTTCTTTTCAGCCAGTGCTTTTGCTTTTTCTTCGTTTATCTTCTTTTCAGCTTCCAGACGTGCTTTTGCTTCAGCTTTCTTAGCTTCGTCTTCCTTAGCCTTCAGAGCAGCCAAACCGCATTGTTTGTTGTTCTTCCAGGCTTCGAACTTAGCATCAGCTTCAGCTTCGCCGAATGCGCCTTTCGCTACACCGCCCAGCAAGTGCTTCTTCATGTAAACACCTTCGCGAGAGAGGATGTTACGAACTGTGTCAGTAGGTTGTGCACCCTTCAACACCCAGTCAAGTGCGCGGTCGAACTTCAAATCTACTGTGGCAGGATTGGTGTTAGGATTGTAAGTACCAATCTTCTCAATAAATTTACCATCACGTGGTGCTCTTACGTCTGCAATAACGATAGAGTAGAAAGCGTAGCTTTTACGTCCATGTCTTTGCAATCTGATTTTTGTTGCCATTTAATTAAAATGTTTTTAGTTAATGATTTGAATTATGCTACTATCTCGTAATAGCGAGTGCAAAGGTAAGAAAAGATTTTGAGTTTTGAGTTATGAGTTATGAGTTATTTGTTGGCACGAGGGGTGTTTTTTTTAAATGTTCACACAACGTCACCCATAACTCATCACTTATCACTCATCCTTCTCCCGAGTATTTCCTGGGGTATCTCAGCAGAATGGCGAGTATGGCGCATGCTCCCATGCAGAAGGGGTAATACAGGTTTCCGATGATGCTGATGGGTGAAATGCCGGCAAGTCCGGAGGCTATCAGCATTTGCGCTCCGTAGGGGATGATGCCTTGCACGAGGCATGAGAAGGTGTCCAGTATGCTGGCTGTTTTCCGGCGGTCCAGGTGGAAGCGGAGGGCGATGTCCTTGGCTATGGGGCCGGTGGTGATGATGGCAATGGTGTTGTTGGCGGTACAGAGATTGGCGATGCCGACCAGGGCGGCGATGCTGAATTCGGCTCCCCGCTTGCCGCTGACGTGGCGGGTCAGCCGGGAGATGATGAAGTCGATGCCGCCGTTGTAGCGGATGGTCTCGAGCATGCCTCCGGCCAGCAGGGTGATGATGATGAGCTCGCCCATGCCGGTGATGCCCGTTCCCATGGCTCCGAACCAGTCGAAGAAGGCGGTGCCGGTATAGATACCGATAATTCCAGTAGAGAGGATGCCCAGCAGCAGTACCAGCATGACGTTGACACCTGCTACGGCCGTGCCCAGCACGATGAGGTAGGGGATTACCTTTATCCACTCGATGGTCTGCACTTGGGGCGGGGCGGAGACGGACAGTCCTTGAAAGATGTAGAGACCCAGCACGACAAGAGCTGCGGGGACTACAATCATGAAGTTGACGCGGAACTTGTCCCTCATCACGCAGTCCTGCGTCTTGGTCGATGCAATGGTGGTGTCGGATATGAAGGAAAGATTGTCTCCGAAGAACGAGCCTCCCACCACGATGGCGACCATGTAGGGCAGGTCGATGCCCGTCTTTTCCGCCAGTCCCACGGCTACGGGAGTCAGTGCGACGATAGTTCCTACGCTTGTTCCTATCGAGAGGGAGATGAAGCAGGCGGCAATGAAGATGCCCGCCAGTAGCAGGTTGTCCGGCAGTATATGCAGGGTCAGATTTACGGTTGCATCAATGGCGCCCATCTGCTTGGCGCTTTGGGCGAATGCTCCTGCAAGGATGAATATCCATACCATCAGCATGATGTTCTTGTTACTGGCGCCCACGGAAAACTGGTAGATACGCTGTTCCAGATTCAGGCCGCGCGTGATGGCGATGGCATAGCAGGACGAGGCGAGGAAGGCTACCGTGATGGGGACTTTATAGAAGTCGTTCACCAGGAGCGAGGTCACCAGGTAGAGGCAAAGGAACACCGCCAACGGGCTGAGTGCCCACCAGCCGCCTTTGGTTTTAGGGGTTGTATCGGTTGTTGCTGACATAGTTGTATTGTTTGGTTGAGATTAATGTTTCACCACAGATTTCTATCTTTCAATCAATTCCATGTTAATCGGTGTTATCTGTGGTGAAATCAATTCCGCCGCAAAGGTAACAAAAACAAAGGGCGGCACAAAATGGTTTTGTCCCGCCCTCCATCTATCAGCCCTTAATTTTCAATTTACAAAGTTACTCCGGTCTTGAAGATGGCTATTTCCTTGTAGCCTTTCTTTTCGTTGTTCACGAATTCACCGCTTGCTACTTTGATGATATATTCGATGAAGCGTTCGCAGGTTTTCTCCATCGGTTCGTTCTCGACGATAACTCCGGCGTTGAAGTCTATCCAGCCCGGCTTGTTCTTTGCCAAAGTGGAGTTGGTGGAAATCTTCATGGTCGGCACATAGGTTCCGAAGGGCGTTCCGCGTCCTGTGGTGAACAGCACCATGTGGCATCCGCAAGAGGCAAGGGCAGTGGCGGCTACAAGGTCGTTTCCCGGAGCAGACAGTAGGTTCAGTCCCTTTACTTTCAGGCGTTCGCCATACGGAAGTACCCCTTCCACGTAGCTTGTGCCGCATTTCTGTGTGCATCCCAAGGCTTTGTCCTCCAATGTCGAGATGCCTCCCACCTTATTTCCCGGAGACGGGTTTTCACCTACCGGTTCACCGTGTGAAAGGAAATATTCCTTGAAGTCATTAATCAGCTTCACCGTGTCCTCAAACAGCTCTTTGGTGCGGCAGCGGTTCATCAGGATGGTTTCTGCACCGAACATTTCCGGCACTTCCGTCAGTACGCTGGTACCGCCTTGTGCTACGAGGAAGTCGGAGAACATGCCCAGTAGCGGATTGGCGGTGATACCGGAGAAACCGTCCGAACCGCCACACTTCAGGCCTACGCGCAGTTCGCTTAAGGGAATATCCTCGCGCTGGTCCTGGATGGCTTTGGCATAAAGTTCGCGCAGCAGTTCCATTCCTTCTTCGTATTCATCACCCACTTTCTGGGTCACCATAAACTTTACGCGCTCCTGGTCATAGTCTCCCAGGAACTCGCGGAATACATCCGGCTGATTATTCTCGCACCCCAAGCCTACCACGAGTACGGCTCCCGCATTGGGATGCAGCACCATGTCGCGGAGGATTTTCTTTGTATTCTCGTGGTCGTCGCCCAACTGGGAGCAGCCGTAGTTATGGGGATAAGCCATGATGGCATCCACGCCCTTTCCGCCCGTTTCGCGGCGCAGGCCTTCGGCAAGCTGGTTGATGATTCCGTTCACACAGCCCACTGTCGGAATAATCCATATCTCGTTGCGCACACCTACGTCGCCGTTCTTGCGTTTGTACCCTCTAAAGGTTAGGTTTGGCGCGCCAGTATTGAGGTTTAGAGTTGTAGTATTGAGGTCTACGTTGACGGGGTTGTATGTGTATTCCAGCAACCCGGACAAGTTGGTCTTGATATTGTTTTCATTCATCCAGTCCCCCTGCTTCTGCGCTTTCCGGGCGTGGCCGATGGGGTATCCGTATTTAATGACGTTTTCGCCTTCCGCAAAATCTTTCAGTGCAAATCTGTGTCCGGCAGGAACATCCTCGTTCAGGGTGATTCCCTTTCCGTCCACCGTGAGTTTTTCACCGGCCGGGAGTGCTGTGATAGCCACTGCAACATTGTCGGCAGGGTTGATTTTCAGGTACTTTGCCTCCATCTTTTAAATTTTCCATTTACCATCTACAATGTACAATTTGGCTGCGCTGCGCTAGTATTAGTCCCCTTCCGCATGGTCGAATTGTACATTGTAGATGGTACATTGTACATGCAACTATTTATTGTAATAAAACTCTATATTCTCCTTCGTCAGCAAGTCAATCGGCATGAAGTTTTCCCTTGTGATTTCCTTCTTCAGAATCAGGTATTCGCACAAAGCCTTGATGCCATCGAATCCTTGCAGGGTGGGCTGCTGTGCTATGAGGAAGAAGATGCTTCCCTGCTTCAGGCAGTCTACGTTGCGTTGCAGCAGGTCATAGCCCATCAGGTTGAAGCCCTTTTTCTCTTTCTTCAGCAGGTATTCCCCGATGATGTATGCTTTGGAGTTGAAGGTGATTCCGTTCTTTACGGTAGGATGCTCTTGGAAGAACTCGTCCAGCATCAGTGTGTCCTCGCTGTCGCGCTTGGCATGCAGGTCCAGTTCCCAGATGCGGCAGGCGGGATGATGCTCCTGCATGTATTCGCGGAAACCTATTTCGCGGCGTTCCTGCTGGTTCGACCCCACGATGCCTTCATTTATCTTGCGGAAGATGACGATTTCCTGCGCGTCTTCTCCGGCAAGCAGCATCAGCATGCGGGCGGCAAAATATCCGCTCTGGTGCGAGTTCTGCCCGTAGAAGGAGAGGGCGGGCTCTTCCTTTATGTTGGAGTCTATATATATATAAGGTATATTATGTTGCGTCAGCTCATCCGTGAAGGGCTTGGTGTATTGCGGAACGGTGGGGGCAAACATCACTCCGTCCGGCTCCAGTGCCAGAATCTGTCCGGAGGCTTCCGCGAATGAATGATAGTCATACGGGTCATAGTAGGAGAGGTGCACGGCCACGTTGAAGTCAGAGTAAGTCTCTACGGCGTTGTGTATGCCCGTCTCCACGTCTGTCCAGTATTCGCCTTTCTCGTGCATTGGCAGCAGGCAGGCAAATGCGTACTTCTTGTTCGAAGCCAGTGCGCTGGCATACATATTGGGCTGGTAATCCAGTTGTTTCAGGATTTCTTCCACCCGCTTCCGGCTGGACTCGGACACACCGCTACGCCCGTGAATCACACGGTCGACGGTTCCCACGGATACATCGGCCATCTTGGCGATATCCTTTATTCTGACTCTTTCCATCTGTATATTTACGATTTAACGATTTACGATGTACGATTGATGTTGCTTTGGCTACGATTCTACAATGTAATCTCAATCGTCTAATCGTAAATCGTCCCATCGTACATCTTCTTGTGCTCGCACACAATTATAATCTTAATATTTTCGATACAAATATATGATAATTTTTTGTATTTCAAAAATTGTTGTATCTTTGTGCCCGTACACGAAGACTATGAAGAACGAATATTATTTTGATTTACTCTCCATAGTTTCAGGTGTTTAGGTTCTGTTTATACCTCGAAATGATAAATTGAAAGGAAACAAATTAATTTCATATTAAAATAAAACATAGAAAGATTATGGGAAAGAAAGTAGTTACATTAGGTGAAATCATGCTGAGGCTGTCTACTCCGGGAAACACCCGTTTTGTGCAGTCCGACTCTTTTGATGTGGTATATGGCGGCGGCGAGGCCAACGTGGCTGTCAGCTGTGCCAACTACGGACATGATGCTTATTTTGTAACCAAGTTGCCGAAACATGAAATAGGCCAGTCGGCTGTCAACGTATTGCGCAAGTATGGCGTAAAAACAGATTTCATTGCGCGTGGTGGTGACCGTGTAGGTATCTACTATCTTGAGACCGGTGCTTCCATGCGTCCCAGTAAGGTAATCTATGACCGTGCACACTCTGCCATTGCCGAGGCAGATGCGGCAGACTTTGATTTCGATGCCATCATGGAAGGTGCAGACTGGTTCCACTGGTCAGGTATCACTCCCGCCATCTCCGACAAGGCCGCCGAGTTGACCCGCCTGGCTTGCGAGGCTGCCAAACGTCACGGCGTTACGGTGTCGGTAGACCTCAATTTCCGTAAAAAACTCTGGACCAAAGAAAAAGCCCAGTCCATCATGAAGCCTTTGATGCAGTATGTGGATGTCTGCATCGGCAATGAAGAGGATGCTGAACTCTGTCTGGGCTTCAAGCCCGATGCAGACGTGGAAGGCGGCAAGACGGACGCTGAAGGCTACAAGGGAATCTTCAAGGCGATGGCGAAGGAATTCGGCTTCAAATATGTCATATCTACGTTGCGCGAGTCTTTCTCTGCTACCCACAACGGCTGGAAAGCAATGATTTACAACGGCGAGGAATTCTACGAGTCAAAGCGTTACGACATCAATCCTATCATCGACCGCGTAGGTGGCGGCGACTCTTTCTCGGGCGGTATCATCCACGGCCTGCTGACAAAACCCAACCAGGGTGCCGCCCTCGAATTTGCAGTAGCCGCTTCCGCCTTGAAGCACACTATCAACGGTGACTTCAACCTTGTTTCTACTGAAGAGGTAGAAGCGCTGGCAGGAGGGGATGCAAGCGGACGAGTGCAACGCTAAGCTCATTTACGATTTGACGATTTACGATGTACGATTGAAATTACTTCTACAGTGAACTCGGAGGAATTGAAAATACGATTGAAGGTGTTCTCTTTGAGAATAATCAAGATGGTAGATTGTATGCCTAATCGGATTTCGTCAATGGCTATAGCTAAACAAATAGTACGTTCAGGGACTTCACCTGCTGCCAATTATAGGGTAGCTTGTTTGGGAAAGTCTGATAAGGATTTTCTGAATAAACTGAAAATGGTAGAGGAAGAACTGGATGAAACTATACACTGGTTGGAAATTATTGCTGAAAGTGAGATGATTCCTGCTAATAAACTGCTTGGGTTGCAACAAGAGGCGCATGAATTGTATAAAATAATAGTGAGTTCTATTGTCACTACAAGAAATCGGTTAGCAAAGGAAGTTTGAATCGTCAAATCGTAAATAAAAAGAATAGATATAAAGTAAAGTAATATTAATCGTAAATCGTAAATCGTCAAATCGTAAATAAAAAGATGAGTAAATTTGATAAAATCGCAGTATTAAATAAGATTGGTTCTACCGGCATGGTGCCCGTCTTTTATCATAAGGATGCAGAAGTTGCAAAGAAAGTTGTAAAGGCTTGTTACGATGGAGGTGTTCGTGCGTTCGAATTCACGAACCGTGGTGACTTTGCCCACGAGGTGTTTGCCGAAGTGGTGAAATTTGCGGCAAAAGAGTGCCCGGAGATGGCTATGGGTGTAGGTTCCATCGTTGACCCTGCTACTGCGGCGCTGTATTTGCAGTTGGGTGCATGTTTCGTTGTAGGCCCGTTGTTCAACCCGGAGATTGCTAAGATTTGTAACCGTCGCCTGGTAGCCTATACTCCGGGATGCGGAAGCGTTTCAGAAGTGGGCTTCGCGCAAGAAGTAGGGTGCGACCTCTGCAAGATATTCCCGGGCGACGTGCTTGGTGCCAAACTCGTGAAAGGTCTGCTGGCTCCGATGCCCTGGTCCAAGCTGATGGTGACCGGTGGGGTGGAGCCGACTCAGGAAAACCTGACCTCCTGGATTAAGGCGGGTGTGTTCTGCGTAGGTATGGGTTCCAAACTCTTCCCGAAGGATAAGGTCGCTGCCGAAGACTGGACTTACGTTACAGAAAAATGTAAAGAAGCTTTGGGGTATATTGCCGAAGCAAGAAAATAAATAAGAAATTCATTTTGTTTAAAGGTGTTTAAAGGGGACAGCTATCGAAGCGTTTCGGCGCTTCGGTGGCTTGTTTTTTACTGGAAAGTATACTCCCGATGAACAACAAACTGTTTATAAGTGTAAACTACACCCTTAAACTCTAAAACAATGTTATAAAACATGCGAAAAATGTGCCGGTATTTTGCGTGCGCGGAGAAAACACTTACCTTTGCAGTGCAGTTGGGAAACTGCATTTGGATTTGATAAATAATAAAAACAGTTTTCAATAAAGGATATTAGTTGTTAGGTAAAAGGATTGAAAATAGATTTTTTTCATAAGCTAAATGTTTTGAATAAATAGGTAAATTAGGTAAAGGTAAAAATTGGATTTTGAAGTTTTCAGAATAGGTAATTGAAGTTTTATTTTTCAGGTAAAGAGAAAGATTGATTTTTAGGTAACATTGACGCAGTTTAAAAGAAAAGCCTTTAAGGCTTTTCTTACAGGGGCGAGGGGTTCGTGAGAGCTTGCTCGTTTTTTTATTCCTATATTCTTCGCATTTTTTGTATATTTTGTCCGGACTCTACTTCTTTTTTGTATCTTTGTGTCGGATACCCATTAAAAACAAGCAGCAACTCTAAAGCTTAAATAGCTCTGAATTTGGAACATATATTGAATATATTCGATTGGCTTTTATACATATGGTTTGCAATAAACATACTGTATCTATTGGTTTACAGTCTGGCGTCACGCCGGCGTGACCTGCCTCTGCCCCCTCCAGCCAAGGAACACAAGCGTTTTGCCATACTGATTCCTGCCTACCGCGAAGATGCCGTGATACACGAGTGCGTCCATTCATGTCTGGAGCAGGATTATCCCGCCGACTGTTTTGATACGGTTGTCATTTCGGACCGTATGCAGCCCGAAACCAACGCTTCCCTCGCTGTGCTTCCTGTCCGCCTGGTTGAAGTGCATTTTGAGAAAAGCACCAAGTCCAAATCCCTGAATGCCGCCATGGCTGCCATCGGCAATGACTATGACATCGCTTTGGTGCTCGATGCGGACAATGTCATCCCTTACGATTATCTGAGTGATATTAACGACCTCTTCGCCAATCCGGAAGTCGAGATTGTGCAGACCCACCGGAGTGCCAAGAACCTGAACAATGACATGTCCCTGCTCGATGCCATCAGTGAGGAAATCAACAATACCATTTTCCGTCTGGGGCATGCCAAGCTGGGCTTGTCGGCTGCCCTTATCGGTTCCGGTATGGCGTTCCGTTATGACTTGTTTCGTGATACGATGGCTGACATCAAGGCTGTGGGCGGTTTCGACCGTGAATTGGAGCTGACCCTGCTCTATCGCGGCAAGCGTTTTTATTATCTGCCCGAAACCTTTGTGTTCGATGAGAAGATACAGAACACCGGCGATTTCTCCCGTCAGCGCCGCCGCTGGCTGTCGGCACAATGGCACTACTGCCAGACTTTCGCCAAGTTTCTGTGGAAGGCGCTTGTTGCGCGTAACTGGGACTTCTGCGACAAGCTTTTCCAGCAGCTTTCCATTCCCCGCCTGCTGTTGATGGGCTTCACGTTCCTCTTCTCCGTGTTGTTTACGGTTTATCGCTGGACATGGGGGCTGAAGTGGTGGCTGCTCTTGGTGTTGCTCGCTGTCGCACTGCTCGTTGCCGTTCCCAAAAGGTTCTGCACCAGCCGCCTGGCAATGGCCCTGCAAAAGATACCCTATACATTCCTGCTGATGGCAGGAAACATCTTCAAGCTGAGGGGGGCAAACAAGACCTTTATACATACCAGGCATGGGG
>NZ_JBCNZM010000163.1:0-10996 GCF_040227615.1 Bacteroides sp. RTP31139st1_H2_RTP31139_211217
AACCTTCATCGACATCCTCGCCATTACCGGCGGCAATCCGTTCGCCTCGCTGGTCATTGTAAACGGGGATATATGGGAACTGAAATCCATTTGGTACAACAAAGAATATCATACTTGGAGAGATGAACGTAACTGAACCTATCATACAGGCTGCACTGCTTGGAACAGCCAACCGTGAATTCGTTCCCGGAGCCTTTCCCGAGTCCCTTCAGACTCTGGTTGACGGGATCCACGGGAAAGCCGAAGACACGGAATCGTTCCTGTACATGACAGCCGCATCCGCCTTCGCCTACAGGCGTGCCGGATGGGAACCGGCCGGAGCGGAAGGCATTGTCCCCGTGAAAACAGCCCCGGAAGAGGAACTGCCGTATTTCGACAAGGACCGGAGTCAACTCTTTTCCAGACTCCACGGTACACGCTATATGCTAGCCTACGCCTACCGTCTGGCGCAGGGGTCGGGAAAAATCATTTCGCCCGAATACCTCCAGCCGCTTATCCGGCGTGCCTATGACCGCAACAATCCGTTGCGGTTTGAAGAACGCAGGCTGCTGAAAAATCTCGTCGGGAACAGAGGCTTATGGCTGATCAGGCAGATGGGCCTTGTCGGAGAGGAATGCGGGATCACCGATTCTTGGGATACGGCCACCCACGGCGAGCGTAAGGAGATGCTTGCCAGATTCAGGCAGCAGGATTCTGCCGCAGCCCTTGAACTGCTGCGGAAAGACTGGAAGAGCGAACCGGCCAACCAGCGCAACGAGCTGCTTGAATGTCTCCGGATAAACATCAGCAAGGCCGACGAGCTCTTCATACAGGAAGTGCTGGAGTCGGACCGCAGCTCCATTGTCAAGGAAACGGCACGGAAACTTCTGTGCATGATTCCCGATTCAGCCATGGTGATGCGCTGCTGCGAACTCCTGCGTGGACATATCAGACACAACATGCTTACCGGATGGTCATACGACGAGATCGGATACACCCCGGAGATGAAGGCCATGGGGCTGTCCGAGGTAAGCTCCAACAAGAAAGAGGGCGATTCCGAATTCATCCTGAGGCAGCTCGCCGAACGGGTGCCTTTGAGTTTCTGGTGCGAGGTATATGGCTGCGGTAAGGAAGAGGCCGCGAGAAAATTCGCCAAGCATCCCCCTTTCAGGAAGTTCCTGGAGCTGGAGGACCCGATACTCAACTTCTCGGACGGGCTGTGGGCTTTCCACACCCTGAAGGAAGACCCTTCCTATCTGCGCAAGCCGGAACTCGTGGCGATGCTCACTCCCTCCCAGCGGGAGGAAATCAGCTGGCCGGAAACGGTCCGGGATTTCGGATTCATACCCGACTCATGGTACGGCAACGACTACGAGGCATGGGGCCCGAAATTCTCTTCCAGCGTCATGTCTTGGATTCTGAAAAAGGATTACCTGTACTATGCCGCAGACATGGCGGAACGGCTTGCCATGCATATCCCGTCACATCTAAGGAACCTGATCAAGGCCAAGGCCGCCTCTTCGGCGGAGGCTTCGCCGTCCATGAACGAGTTCTGCTCGAAGATGCTGGAATTCATGGATCTTAAATCTGAAATAGACACTTTGTTAAATGAAAAATAAATATTGATATTCATATGAGCACTTTACTGAGACAACATGCCGAGCAACAGTTTGCAGAGGAACTTCATGAACTGAAAAAGAACGAGACCAACCCGATTCCCGAAAACTGGGAGATGTCACCCCAATCCGTGGTCACCTACCTCATGGGAGGGATACTGAAGAACGGTTTTGAGGTTTCACCGAAATACATAGGCAACCGCCGCCTGATGGAGATTGCCGTGGCCACCCTTGTCACCGACCGGGCGCTGCTTCTGTACGGTCTTCCCGGTACGGCCAAGAGCTGGGTCAGCGAGCACATGGCGGCAGCCATATCAGGCGATTCGACGCTGATAGTACAGGGTACCGCCGGAACGGGAGAAGAGGCCATCCGCTATGGCTGGAACTATGCCCGTCTTCTCGCCGAGGGGCCGAGTGAGGGTGCCCTGGTACAGACCCCGGTGATGAAGGCGATGCAGGAAGGCAAGATCGGCCGCATTGAGGAGCTTACCCGTATCGGTTCTGACGTGCAGGATACGCTCATCACCATCCTTTCGGAGAAGACCCTGCCCATCCCCGAGCTGAACAAGGAGGTGCAGGCCATCCGCGGATTCAACATCATAGCCACGGCCAACAATAGGGATAAAGGTGTGAATGACCTTTCAAGCGCACTGAAACGCCGTTTCAACACGGTCATCCTCCCGTTGCCCGACACGCTTGAGGAAGAAGTTGACATTGTCCGCCGCCGCGTGGAGAGCTTCGAGAAAGTGATGCAGCTGCCGGCAGAGAAACCTGCCCTTGATGAAATCCGTCGTGTCGTCACCATTTTCCGTGAGCTGCGTCAGGGAGCCACCGGCGACGGCAAGACGAAGCTCAAGAGCCCGAGCGGCACACTGAGTACGGCAGAAGCCATATCCGTGGTGAACAACGGCCTTGCCATGGCCGGCTATTTCGGTGACGGCCAGATCCATGCGGAGGACCTCGTTTCAGGCATCCTCGGTGCCGTGGTGAAAGACCCTGTACAGGACAAAGTGGTATGGCAGGAATACATGGAGACAGTGGTCAAGAACCGTGAGGGCTGGAAAGACATCTACAGGGCTTCAAGAGATATGATTTGATTGACGTATTTTGCATGAGACAAGTAATATGACAGACATTCATCTATTGGGAATACGTCATCACGGGCCGGGCTCCTGCCGGAACATCCTGCAGGAACTTGAGCGTATCCGTCCCGACCTCATACTGCTTGAGGGACCGGCGGAGGCCGAGGCTCTCATGCCGTTCGTCTCCTACGGGCAGATGAAGCCTCCGGTAGCCCTGCTCGGCTATCAACCCGATGTGCCGCAGAATGCCGTATTCTATCCGTTTGCCGACTTCTCGCCGGAATGGCAGGCTTTGCGCTATGCTCTCCGGGAGAATGTCACCTTACGCTTCTTCGATCTCCCGCTTGCCCATTCCCTTGCCTTCGAAGCGGAAAGGAAGGATGGCAACGAGCCTGTAGAAGCGGATGATGAAGCTATTAAACAGCCGGGTGATCCGTTTGACCTGCTGGCAGAAGCTGCCGGCTATACTGACGGTGAATCGTGGTGGAACATGAACATAGAACAGCGCAGAGACGGCAGCGGCATCTTCGAGGCCGTCAAGGAAGCTGTGACCGCGCTCAGGGAAGCCCTCCCGGAACATACCTCCCGCAGGAACCTTGTCCGTGAAGCGTGGATGCGTCGCATGATACGAGCGGCCCAGAAGGAACCTTTCGGGTGCATAGCCGTAATCTGCGGGGCATGGCATGTCCCGGCACTGGAGAATATGCCGAAGGTGAAGGATGACAACGAGCTGCTGAAAGGGCTCCCGAAGGTAAAGGCGGAATGCACGTGGATTCCGTGGACGTATGACAGGCTCACCTTCCGCAGCGGTTACGGGGCCGGCATAGACTCTCCGGGATGGTATCATTACCTGTGGCATCATCCGGAAGATGACGGCACCTGGTGGGTCAGCCGTATAGCGGCCCTTCTGAGGAAGAAGGACATGGACATCTCGGTGGCCCACGTAATCGAGACAGTCCGTCTGGCGCAGACGACAGCTGCGTTGCGTGGATTGCCCGCCCCGACGCTTGAGGAATACAACGAGGCGGTGACCACCGTAATGGGCTTCGGGGACGATATGCTGCTGCAGCTCGTCAGGGAATCGCTCATCGTGGGCAACTGTCTGGGCAAAGTGCCGGAAGCGGTACCCAAAGTCCCTCTCCTGATTGACGTGGAACGGCAGCAGAAACGCTTGCGTGTTCCTTTCACGGCGGAAATAAAGGAGATGACACTTGACCTGCGCAAGGAGACCGACCTGGAACGCAGCCTGTTCTTCCACCGCCTGGCCCTGCTTGACATAGACTGGGCCAAGCCGGAAACCGCAGGCGGCAAGGGTACTTTCAAGGAAAAATGGAGTCTTTACCATAGACCGGAACAGATTGTCTGCATCATAGAACGGGCAGTCTGGGGCAATACCGTGGAGGAAGCCGTGCAGAAGTACGTCTCCGACCGCATGACCGGAATCACCAGAATCCCCGAACTGACGGGACTTCTTGACCGGGTCATTCCGGCCAACCTTCCGGAGCTTGTGGAAGCGATGACCATCCGTCTTGACCGTCTGTCGGCGGCATCCACAGACATTGTGGAGATGATGGAAGCGGTTCCCGACCTGGTGAACATCGTCCGTTACGGCGATGTCCGCAATCTGGATTTCAGCAAGGTGGGCAACATGCTCCGGGCCATGGTGGCACGTATCCTTGCAGGAGGTCTGCTCGTCTGCATCAACATCGACGAGGAGGCAGCCGGAGAACTTCTTGAACACCTGTCGGCTACCAACTATGCCGTATCCACGCTTGATGACGAAGAGCTGAACGGCATGTGGTATGGGTTCGTGCAGCAGATCCGCAATTCATCAGGAGCGCATCCGCTGCTCTCCGGGTACGCGGCACGCATACTCTACGACAAGGGCAGGATATCGCGTGAAGAGATGCGTGACACCTTGAGCTTCTATTCATCGGTGGGCAACGCACCTTCCGACATCGCATACTGGTTTGAGGGATTCCTGCGTGCATCAGGTTCGGTACTGCTGCTGGACGACAACCTGTGGCAGCTCGTGAACGGCTGGCTCTGCGGTTTGAGCGACGCAAATTTCATAGAACTGCTGCCGGTGATCAGACGTACATTCAGCAATTTCACTACAGCCGAGCGCCGCAAACTCGGCGAGAAGGCCAAAGGATTCGAATTGAACGGAACCGATACCGGAATCGCCTCCGGGGAACATTCCTGCAATGACGGGGATGCATCCAAAGTAATACCCCTGCTCGGCAGACTTCTGGGAATCGGATAAAAAAGGAACAGAACATGGAAACAGAATATTTGAAAAGATGGCGTATGGCTCTCGGCGGGAATGCCGCTGACGGGACGGGTGTAACGCTGACGGTGGAAGAACAGCGCCTTGACAGTTCGCTGGAAGCCGTCTATGACAGTGACCGCCGCGGCGGACTCGGGTCGTCGGCCCCAAAGGTAAGCCGCTGGCTTGGCGATATCCGGGAGTTTTTCCCACAGACCGTCGTGCAGGTCATCCAGAGGGATGCCATCAAGCGTCTGCATATCGATTCGCTGCTTACCGAGAAGGAGATGCTGGCAACAGTTGTCCCTGACGTACATCTGGTAGCTACACTGATGTCACTCGGCAGGGCCATTCCCGAAAAGAACAAGGACATGGCCCGTCAGGTTGTACGCAAGGTCGTGGATGACCTGCTGCGGAAGCTCTCTTCCCCGACCCAGCAGGCCGTCACCGGTGCTTTGAACCGTTCGGCGAGAAGGCGCAATCCCCGTTACAACGAGATAGACTGGAAGACGACCATCATAAAGAACCTGAAGAACTACCAGCCCCAGTACAAGACCGTCATTCCGGAAGTCAGGATAGGCTACGGCAGAAAATGCAAGGCTCTGAAGGACATCATTCTCTGTCTCGACCAGAGCGGTTCGATGGGAACCTCTGTCGTATATTCCGGCATCTTCGGTTCGGTACTGGCCTCCCTGCCGTCCGTCAATACGCGTATGGTGGTGTTCGACACTTCGGTCGTTGACCTTACCGATGACCTGCAGGACCCGGTTGACCTGTTGTTCGGTGTCCAGCTCGGCGGAGGAACCGACATAGCCAGGGCCCTGACTTACTGTCAGGGTGTGATCACACGGCCGCAGGACACTGTGCTGGTACTGGTGACCGACCTCTATGAAGGCGGTGACGAGAAGGAGATGCGCAAGCGTTTCGCCTCCATTGTGGCCAGCGGTGTGCAGCTGATTGTGCTTCCGGCCCTGAACGATGACGGGGCGCCCTGCTACGACAAGCGTAATGCCGAGTATCTTGCCGGTCTGGGTGTTCCCACATTTGCCTGTACGCCTGACAAATTCCCCGACCTGATGGCTGCGGCATTGAGCAAGCAGGATATCGGGATGTGGGCATCAAAGAATATCAAAGAAAAATAGAGGAATATGGAACTTTCAGATGAACTGTACGACAGAATCGAAGAACTGTCAGAAACGGGAAATGAGGCGATGGAAAGCGAAGATTACGCGAAAGCCATCTCCTGTTTCCAAGAGGCACTGGACATCCTTCCTGAACCGAAGGAAGACTGGGAAGCATATCTCTGGCTCGTCGGCTCAATCGGTGACGCCCATTTCATGATGGGGAACTACGGCAAGTCGCTGGAGTTTTTCCGCAAATGCTACAATATCGGAGAGACAGACAATCCTTTCATCCTGCTGCGCCTTGGCGAGAACTATCTGGAAATGGAGGATGAAACCAATGCAACTGAATTTCTTCTCCGCGCCTATATGCTCGAAGGGGAAAAGATTTTCAAGGAAGACTGGAAATATTTCCAATGGCTGTCCGGGCATGTGAATCTCAAACAAAAATAATAACAAAATTATACGGCACTCATGAAAAAGGAAATAACAGACAGAATCAGGCTACTGGGCGGCAACGTAGCAAACCTGAAAGGGAATTCACTGAAAGAGGATCTCTGTGCCATTACATTCGATACGGCCTTGTTCCTTAAACCGGTGGACACGCCCTGGCTGGCTGCCGAAGATACAGAGCCGATTGAAGGTTTGGGCGATTGGGTGGATGAGCATATGGAGTTGTTCAATTCTGACAGGGAGGCGTTCTATAAGGAAATGACAGATACGTTCTTTACCTTGGATGAAGAACCTCGCCGCCAACTGTTTTGGGTTGCCAGACCATTTACGCCATTCCAAAAAGGGACACCGGATTTTGAAGAATGGAATGGTTGGTTTACGGATAATGCAGAGCTGGGTGAAATCATCAAGTATTCAAATTGTGCCACTCCGGATTTTGTAGAGCTGCTTTATACGGACGGTTATCCCAATTACTATCTCATCTGCCTGTCAGATAACGACCCTGAGAATCCTGTCGTCTGGAGTACGGATCATGAGGAATTTTTCACGGAAGTAACCAATGAGGGACGACTGAATGATTTTCTCGACAGGTTCATGACTAAGGAGGAATTCCTGAAATTGGTGAAAAGTAAACTTGAAGAGTGAATATAATAGTTGGATTAATGCTTTATTTTATAGCAAAGCTATAAGAATGGAGAAATTTCTTCAAAATAAATATAATAAGCGGTTTGCCCCCCCCTGAAAATCAGTTTGCCACAGAACATTATCAACCTCGAAAAATAAAAATATACGACATATGAATAGAATGTTGATACTATACATTTTTTTGTTGCTTTGCGGCACGGTTTCCGCACAACAAACAGTAGAATGGAATGATTTGCAGCCCCTGACGGATGATGCACACCGCACAGTATATTATAAAAAAGACAGTAAACGGCCGTTGCAGGGAAAATATCGCATTATACGAGGGCTTGACGAAGAACACGTGAAACTTTCAGACGGCATGATAAACGGTGACTATCATCGCTACCGTGACGGGGTATTGCGTGAGTCGGGCATATATGTCAAGGGCAAGCGTAACGGTACATTCACGGAATACTACCAAGACGGCGTTACTCCCCGAAAGGAAACACCCATACTACAAGGCAAGATAGACGGAACTGTAAAGACCTATTTCCGTAACGGAAAAATAGAGATAGAAAAGGAGTACAAACAGAGTGTGGAGAACGGGCGGGAACGTCGCTTTGCCAACAAGACGGGTAAGCAGATTTTTGAATCTCATTATATCGACGGGAAAAAAGATGGCGAGGAATGGGAAATCTTCGAGGACGGCCGCGCAATACGCAGCAAGACTACATGCCACTACCGTAATGGAAAACTCGACGGTTCGTATCGTGTGGAATCAACATGGGAGGGTAAACCCTATATAACCATTGAGGGACAATACACCGACGGTGAGAAATCAGGGCAATGGATACAGCATAACTATCAAGATAATACCCAAACCTGCACATGGCATGGTGAAGGTGGGGCTTAAACTTAGATGAAAACCGTCATCATAACACTACTTTTGACGGCTGCATCGGTCATGAGTTGCAAGCCGCCTATGCCTCCGACAGACAATGAGTCCGCCTGCACATCTTCATGCAAACAAGACCAACGGACAGCGGATGTTATTGGCGAAGCGGATATAATAACGGGGATTGCTTCCGATGATTTTCCCTCCCTTTTCATACAAGGCAATCATTTCCAGTTCCAACGCAAGAATGGATTATATGCTCCTTTGGGTATTGGGTTCATGGAGGTCATAGCCGAGCAGAACCCCGTCATACCATTATACCGGACAGCAACGTGCAAGGAGCCGGAAGATAGCATTGCACTGCATCAGTATCCGTTTGACAAGGATATTGCCGAGCGGAAAAGGAAGGATGACAATCCGCAGGAATGGCAGGACGGACAGAATAACGCTTCATGCAAAGATGGCAGATATTACTATCGTTACTCTTCGGAATCAGATACGTTAATGCCCTTGGCATGGAGATCCGGAAGCAACATACATGAATACTTAGAAGAGACGGCAAGTCTGATCTACACTTTTCCCATGCTCCGTTTTAGAGTGTTGGGCTTAATGGCGGGAAGGGCTGAAATTGTACTGAACGAGGAAAGCGGAAAAACGGCATGGATCAACTGTTCATCTGGGCAGATTATGATGCATGGAAACAGGATGCAACGCAACCGCAGCCTCATGCGGATAAATGGTATTCCAGCGAAAAGAACGCATGACTTTGACACCTACTATATCTCTTGGGAAGACTATCTTCGCATGGTGACGGTAGTCTGCTTCAAGGACAATACAGAAGTCCGAAAACCGTTTGAGGTACAAGGCGATACAATAAAGAGTGAACAAGGCTGGAAATTATGGAAACAAGGAGAAGAGCTACTGATAAAAGATATTATAGAATACTACCTTGAATAATGTCGGCTGCCGGACAAACGCCGGGGAACTCTTTCGGGCGGGACGGGGCGCGGGAAGTTTCGGCGAACAGCCGAAGCCCCGTGTGTCAAAGTGCAAGCGCAAGATAGTGAAAACCCTTTCACCCACGTTAGGGATTGCAGGGGAAAAGCCACAGCATAGCGAGGACTTGTAGCGGAAAGCCCGACCCGAAGGGGGAACGCCCAAACAACCACCCGAACAAACTGCTTTTTGGCAAGGATTGCATTTATGGAAAAATACGAAGTAGATTATAGTGAGTCATCCTATTTTGTTTTTTAATACAAACAATGCGATTTCGCCCAATAGCAAAGTCAAAAAGCTACCTATCCAAAGATAATAACCTGTTGACAAATGAAAAACTCCAAGAGTGCTTTCAATGCCCCGTTCGAGAGTGTAAAATAAACTGTGTCAGGCTATAATAATAATAGTTTAACACAGTTTTTATAATATGGCCAATTTGGAAATAGACTACAAGAAAGCAGCCCAGCAGCTGCGTAGCGGTGAAGCACTCTTCGGTAAAGACGGAGCTTTGGCTCCTATGCTAGAACGTATCCTAAACGCAGCCTTAGAAGGTGAGATGGATGCTCACCTTAATAGCGTTGACTGCAGTTCTGGCAATCGTCGTAACGGCAAGATGAGCAAGACCGTACAGACAAAGTATGGAGAGGTGATAGTCGAAACCCCTCGTGACCGTGACGGTTCTTTTAAACCGGAGACAGTTAAGAAACGTGAGACAATTCTTGCTGAAGGTATGGCAGATCAAATCATCAACATGTATGCTCTTGGTACAAGCACTCGTGATATAAGCAAGTACTTTGAGCGTGAGTTTAACACAACCCTTTCAGCAGAAACCATCAGTGCTATAACCGACCGAGTTATTCCCGAAATAACAGCCTGGAAGTCCCGTATGCTTGACCCCGTCTATGCCATTTGCTGGCTTGACGCCATTCACTACAAGGTAAAAGACGATAAGGGTCGTGCAGTCACTCGTGCAATATACAATGTCCTAGGTGTAAACAAGTCTGGTCACAAGGATCTTCTTGGTATGTATATATCTGAGAGTGAGGGTGCTAACTTCTGGCTTGATGTTATGACCGACCTTCAGAACCGTGGTGTACGTGATATTCTGATTTGTTGCGTAGACGGTCTTAAGGGATTCCCTGATGCCATCCAAAGTGTATTCCCGGAAACCTCCGTTCAGCTATGTGTAGTCCACCAAATCCGTAACTCAATCAAGTATGTAGGAAGCAAGCATCAGAAAGAGTTTCTGAAGGATCTCAAGACCGTATATGGTGCTGTAAGCAAGGATTCTGCATTAGCACAGCTTGACATGGTTGATGAAAAATGGGGTGAGATGTACCCCATAGTAATCAAATCCTGGCGCGACAACTGGGAGCGTCTTACGGAATATTTTCAGTATACTCCTGCAATCCGCAAACTTATCTACACAACCAATACGGTTGAGGGCTATCATCGTCAGGTGCGTAAAGTAACGAAGAACAAAGGTGTGTTCCCGTCAGACACCGCACTTGAAAAGCTTGTGTATCTTGCCTATCGAGACATTAGTGGGAAATGGACTATGCCACTGTCTAATTGGGCACTGATATCACAGCAACTTGCCATAAAATTTGGTGATAGGTTCAAGATTATGTAACTTTGCTTGTGAAAGGCTCCTCTTATTTGTATGCAGATGTGAAATCTGCACACAAATAAGAGGGAAAGAATAAAAAACAGAGCCGTGACACAGTTCAGTTTACACTACCCCCGGATGAATGTTCGGGGGATTTTTTTTCTTTTGGGCGTTCCCGTGGGACGGTCGGGCTTTACGTTTCAAGTCCTCGCCTAAAGGCTGTGGGCTTTACTCTGCAATCCCTAACGCATGGCTGAAAAGTCCTCTTGCCGGTGTTCTTCTTCATACAGCCTCATGCGTTCTTGTAATGCTTCTTTTAAATTGTCGCTTTTTTTCAGTCCGAGTTTGGCAC
>NZ_JBCNZM010000164.1:0-10873 GCF_040227615.1 Bacteroides sp. RTP31139st1_H2_RTP31139_211217
TGTTCCTGCTTCTCAAATAATCCATGAGTGCCGGATTCTGCAACGGCTGGATTTTACGGATGTCTATCGGGCTGGTCGGTTGTTTCCTTTCATGCTGAATCCTTTCTGAAACCTCTTTCCCTTGAAAAGAAAAAGAATTTCCGGATGAATACTGTTCCAGTCGGCAGATAGCACCGTAAGCGTTACATCCGTGCTGCTTCATCACAAGGTCGATGAGAGAGCCGCCCTCACCCGTCCCGAAGTCACACCACAGATTTACACCGTAATCCACCTTGAAACTGGGCGTACCATCCTGACGGAACGGACTGTGGTACATGCCGTAATAATATTTATCGACTGCGGGCAAAATGCCTAATGATTTCAGATAATCTTTGATACTGATATGGTTAGCCTCCTGATAAGTCATAATCTTTATTTTTGAATGTTTGTAAATTACAGTAATGAAGTAAGAAGTGAGTAAGAAGAAAAATTGTCAACTTTCTGCACCTATCTCTTTTTCTTTCAACGGATTATACTCTATGCAGAAAGATAAGTAAGTTGTTTTATACAAAAGAGATAGAAATATTACCTATGTTGTTTTCTGACTTTTCTTTTTTCTCAAATTTCCCAAAAGTTCAGGCTTTTATCTTACTCCTTACTGCACGTTGTATAAATAGCAGGCATTCAATGAATAAAATGCAGTAAGATGTTTTTGGGTAGTTACTGTATAGGCAGTACCAGCCAATTATAAACGGCTGTGTTAGCCGTAATCGTTATCGGTGTAGGGTATGGAAATAGGTTTTATTCTGTACCCATATACCGAATAATTCCAGTTGCTGATACGCTTTTGTACCCGTTTGAATCCGGCTTTTCGCAATGCTTCTCCCAATCGTTTTTCCGATAACTGCATAGGGCATACATCCCGTAAACAAGTGAGGATTTGTGCTGTCGTCATAAAGAATAGGCTTTCTTCTTCCTCTGTGGGCTTCTCAAAATACTGCATCAGCATTTCAAACTCAACCGTTTGCACCTCAAATTCCGCATTTGTCAGGTGCAGTTCTTCAATCTCCGTATCATTAAACCAATAGCGTACCCCCTGCCGATACAAGTACATGATTTCGGAGTAGACATTATCTATGTTGATACTTTCTGCTGTCGGTTTATCAATGAGCAGGACTTCAAAAGGCAGAAATCGTCTGTTTCCTGTCGGGTCTGTCAAGAACTCGTTTCCGTTCACCGAAGCCATGAAGCTGGCTAAATGCGGATATTCTTCTATGTAAATATCATACGGTCTGCGATACTTGACTGCCGGGGTGGTTATCAGGTTCTTTAGTGCGTTTTCATTCTGCTTGTTGAGTTCCTTTAGCTGATCGTCGATGTTGATAAACAAGTACTCGGCTATCAGTGTCAGAATATCTTTGCTCTGTGGGTCTATCTTCCCGGTAAATAGATAATTTTTTAACGGTGACGGGCAAAGGTTATCCAGCCACCATGTTTTGAACTGCCCCTGCTTGTCGCCAGTAAGGACTAAACAAGTATGGTTTTGACAGCCTGTATCATTCATTGCATTAGCTACCACACCGACAAGCCATTTTGTAAAATACTCCTCCCACTTGCCAGAATTGGCTACTTGCACCGTGCTCAATAGTTTTTTGATATATTCATGTCCGGCAGGATTCAACAAGGGTAGGGCAGTTAGGTATTCCCGTATGGGATGCACCTTATTTGCGAAATCGCTTTCCAATATCGTACGGATGTTTTCAGCAGAGGTGGCAACGCCTACGGTAACATCCAGTTTGCGCCTGAAAGAGTTCAAAGCAAACTTCGTGACTGGCTGATACAAACCGGAAGTATTTGCAGCCCGGTATTCTGTCCTGCTTTTCACAATATTAAACCGGAAGTCGTACAGGGAATTAAGTTGCCTTTCGATGCGCTCGTTTTTGGATAGCCTACCCTCGATGTGTCCCGCTTCGTTATTCCTTTTTTCTTTCATCGGATAGTTTGTTGGAAGCTGGTATATATTGTTGCTGCATCCACTGTTGCAACTCGTTCACATCGAAACGTAAGGAACGTCCACGTTTAACATATGGTATTGCTCCGCTGCTGGCTAAGTGGTAGAGGTAATTAACTGAATATCCGGTTATCCGGCTGGCTACGGATATTTTGACTAAAACAGATTGCCTGCTGTCCGGTTCTTCGGATGAAGAACTGCCTACGGGGGAAATCATCTTTTCGATGTTTTCCAGCCGCTTGAAAATTTCTTCAAAAGGATTGTTCATGGTGCTTTGTTTTTTGAATTAGCACCACAAATGAAATAAGAAAAAATGGTAAAAAACAAAGTGTTAAGCGTTTGGAATTGCTTTGCTCGGCTCTGCTTTAAAATACTATCAGACCGTGAAAGTTCGTTTGTGTTCTTCACCTTATTATAATAGGGTATGAAACGTGAACGAAGTTCTTTATATCGCTTACCTTTTTCGGCTTTTCTTATTCTTTTCTCTATGCAAGTGGGACAAGTGAGGACATATTAGGACATCTGCGGACAGTCTGAAACAAGCTACTATTCAAGGCTATATATTTGCACCAAACAAGAAAAAAGAAGTAATATCAAAACATAATGAAATATGGAAATAGTAACCATTGAAAAGAAAACATTCGAACTTTGGCAGGAAAAGTTTAACCACTTTATCAATCGTATGGATGCCCTATGTATTCCTTTGCGGAGAAAACAGGATAAGTGGCTGGATAACTGCGAAACCTGCCGTTTGCTGAACGTGTCTGCCCGGACGATGCAAACCTATCGTGATACGGGCAAATTACCTTATTCGCAAATCAATAACAAGATTTATTATAAGATTTCGGATGTGGAAACCTTTATGCAAAATCACGTGAAGAATAACTCTAAAAAATAGAACTTATGGATTTGATAACAAAAGATTCCAATACAACACAAGTATTGTTTTCATCCCTTGACCAGGTGTTGGAGAATGTGGAATACATGATAACGAATTATCGTCCGGTACTGGGTGGCGAACATTACTTGACAGGTGAGGAAGTCTGCCAAAAACTGTGTATCAGTAAACGGACTTTGCAGGATTACAGGGATACGGGACTGTTGGGATATGTGCAACTTCCGGGAAAAATCATTTATCGGGAAAGTGATATAATGAATTTGTTAGATAAGTATTACAGGAATGATAACTTGAAATATTGAAAGCATGAAATATTGAAACCTTGTTTTCTTGGTGTATTGGTTGATTGAAAGCCAGCAATCTCGTTTTATTGAAAACAGTATTGTTGGCTTTGTTGAAATAATATTTACATTATATTAACCTAATATTTTATTTCTGAAAGTGAAAGCTATGATGAATGTAATAAAAGCAATAGTTATACCATTAAAAATATTAAGAAATATTTCTACGTTTTTATATCTATCTATATTATTCATTTCAGATAAGATTCTTTTGACTTTATCTTGTTTTTCTTGTAATTGAAGAGAGGGGGTAGAGTTCGTATTTATTGCGATTTCAAGTTCGCTATAGGCATTTAGTAGTTCTTGATTTAATGTTTTTTTTATTGGAAAACAATAGACTGATTTATTAACACAAACAACAAACCCAATGAATGATAAGATTGATAGGGAATATATGATTCGCTTTTTTAAAGAGCCTAAAGGTCCTCCTTTTCCATTGTTATACTTTAAAAAAAGCAATATTGACAATGCTAATAATAGAATGTCGATAATGATATAACTTAAAATATTGTTCATCTTTTACCTATTAGAATGTTGAGTGCGAAGATATAAATAAAAAAAAGACTTAAGAAATTATTCCTAAGTCTTTTGTCATAATGCAAATTAGTTACTGCTTAATTCTATATCTACTTTCTGCATATCTTTTAAAATACTTTGGTCTAATACCTTTGCATAATGCTGTGTCATTCTCGTAGACGAATGTCCCAACATTTTAGACACATTTGGAAGTGATACATTGTTAGCCAGTGCAATGACGCTTGCAAAGCTGTGCCGGGCTGTGTGGAAAAAAAGAAGTTATATGAACAACTGATACGAGAAGAAAGTATAACCCAATCTGCTGTATACCAATTAATTTCTCTATATTCTTCCACTTGAGAAAAAAGCAAGAAAGTGGGGATTATTGAAGATGTTCGGTTACCAAATCGTTAGCAGGGCTGTTACCGGTTGGGACAAGGTAACGAAGAGTGGATCAAATAATTTAAAACAGCGATATATTACACTGATTGTCACAGTTTTGCATATTAAAGAACGCTTATAAAACAGGTAAATTTGCCACTAAAAATATAAGCGTATGAAAGTAGAAAAATTCAAGGTATTGCTCTACCTTAAAAAGAGCGGACTGGACAAGTCGGGCAAAGCCCCGATAATGGGGCGCATCACCGTTAACCGGACGATGGCGCAATTCAGCTGCAAGCTCTCCTGCACTCCCGAACTGTGGAATCCCCGGGAAAGCCGTCTGAACGGCAAGAGTAAGGAGGCAGTGGAAGTCAACGCAAAAATCGACAAGCTGCTGTTGGCTGTAAACTCCGCGTTCGACTCCCTTCTGGAACGAAAGACCGATTTCGATGCGACGGCAGTCAAGGAAGTCTTTCAAGGCAGCAAGGACACGCAGATGACACTGTTCAAGCTCTTCGACAGGCATATTGAAGAAGTCAGGGCACGTGTAGGCATCGACGTGTCTCACCGTACACTTCCCAATTACCTCTATACCCGCAACCGTCTCGCAGATTTCGTCAGCAGCAGGCTCAAAGTATCCGACCTCGCTTTCTGCCAGCTCAACGAGCAGTTCATCCGGGAATTTCAGGAATATGTCGTAATAGAGAAAGGTTTGGGTGTCCAGACAGTGCGCCATTATCTGGCCATCCTGAAGAAGATCTGCCGCATAGCTTTCAAGGAGGGACATTCGGACAGATTTTATTTTGAACACTACAAATTACCCAAGCAGAAGGAAACGCCGCCGAGAGCGTTGAGCAAAGAAGACTTCGAGAAGATACGGGATATAGAACTTACTGGATGCCGCCCGGAACACTCCATTGTCAGAGACATGTTCCTTTTCGCCTGTTATGCCGGAACCTCATATGTGGATGTTGTAGCTATTACGCCTGATAATCTCTCAAGGGACGATAACGGTGCGCTATGGCTGAAATACCGTAGGGGCAAGAACGGACAACTAAGCCGGGTGAAATTGCTGCCCGAAGCGATAGCCCTTATCGAAAAATACCGTGACGACACAAGGCCGACTCTGTTTCCCGTAATTCCATACCAGGCCCTGAAATGGTGCCTGACGAGCATCAAAATGAAAGTCGGCATCAAGGGGCGTTTGTCCTACCACATGGGCCGCCACTCGTTCTCGACCCTCATGACCCTTGAAAACGGCGTACCTATCGAGACTGTCAGCAAGATGCTGGGTCACGCGGATATAAGGACCACCCAGGTGTATGCCCGTGTAACCCCTAAGAAACTTTTCGAGGACATGGACAAATACATCGAGGCGACAAAGGATCTGAAACTTGTTCTCTAACCCTATAAAAACAATTTAATTATGCGAAGTACATTCAAAATTCTATACTACATCAACCGCGGTAAGGTCAAGGCGAACGGAACTACCGCCATCATGTGCCGTATCACCATTGACGGCAAGAACAGCGTGTTTGCCACGGGTTGCTACTGCAATCCCAAAGACTGGAAAGCCAAGACCGGAGAGGTCAGGGATGCAAGAACGAACAACCTCCTTGAAGCACTCCGCTCCAGAATAGAAACCTCATATGACAATCTGTTGAAGGATGCGGGCATGGTCACGGCAGAAATGTTGAAGAACGAGATTACCTGTGTGACTACCGTTCCGGTCACATTACTGAAAGCCGGAGAAGAGGAACGGGAAAGGTTGAGAATCCGTTCCGAAGTGATAAATTCCACTTCCTCTTACCGCCAGTCCAAATCCTCACAGGCATACCTGCACGAATATCTGCTGTCGCTGGGTATGCGGGACATCGCCTTTGAGGATATTACCGAAGACTTCGGCTGGGGCTATAAACTCTACCTGAAATCCAAAGATTGCGGGGCGGGACATATCAACCACTGCCTTACATGACTGAACAGGCTTATCTATATTGCCGTGGACAGGGAGGTTATCCGCTTCAACCCGCTTGCCGACGTCCCATACGAAAAGAAGCCCGACTATAAGCTGAAGCATATCAGCAGGACGGAACTGCAACGGATCATGGAACAGCCCATGCCGGAGAGGTTGCAGGAGCTTACCCGTAGGGCGTTCATCTTTTCAGCCTTCACGGGGCTGTCCTATGTCGATGTAAAACGGCTTTACCCCTCGCATATCGGAACAACCGCGGACGGAAGACGCTTCATCCGTATCAACAGGAAGAAAACCGATGTCGAGTCCTTTATACCGTTACACCCCGTAGCCGAACAAATTTTGTCGCTGTACAATACAACCGATGACGGCAGACCGATATTCCCTCTACCCAACCGGAACAGGCTTTGGTACTGCATCCACGAGATAGGGATATTGGCAGGTGTAAAAGAGAATCTCAGCTATCACGCGAGCAGGCATTCGTTCGGAACCTTGACGCTTTCGGCAGGTGTGCCGATCGAGAGCATCAGCAAGATGATGGGGCACACGAACATCAGGACCACACAAGGCTATGCCAAAGTGACCGATGATAAAATTTCCGAGGATATGGACAAGCTGATGGAAAAGAGACGCAAAAACCTCACAGATTCCGGCCATGACAACCAATGACCGTTTCGCGGCCGCCTGTTCCCTCGCCGCCCATGGAAGTTAGTACAGACTCCATTGAAAGTGAAAAGGTCAGGCGGCCGTGCCGTTTCGGGCAGAATCTTCCTTTGCAGGTAAAGAGTATTCAGCCCGAAAACCTTTTCCCTTTCACGTCTGTACAATGGAGGCCGACGGCAGCGGAAACAAGCGACTGACGGAAAAGTCGATACAATAAAAAAAAGAACAGCATACAGACAATAGAATATTACTGCTGTATGCCGTTCTGACATTCTATTAGGAGGGATATTTTTTGAAACACGAAGAAAAAGGCAGGCGGCAAACTGCGCTCCCTCCAGAAAAATTAATCTGTCTTTTCGGTTACTTGTCAATATCCGCCCTTGTCCGGCCCGATTCGTCGGAGTACCCTCTCTGTTGGGCAAGTGCTGTTGCGCCCAGCGTGTTGTCCTGTGAAAGCAGTGCGATGATTTTCTCCCTACTTTTATTTTGCAGGTTCGCCAATCACATATTTCCTTTTAACCGGTACGCTTCTTTGTACCCGTCCATCAAAGTACGTTCAATGTCGGAAGCCCTATACAGAATCCTGCCGCCCACCTGGATATAGGGCAGTATGCCGTTGTTGCGGTAATCCTGAAGGCTCCTGCGGCTGACCTTCAGTTTAACGGCCAGTTCCTTGTCAGTGTAATAGCGTTCCCCGTCCAGCGACGGTTTGTTGGCACCACGTATTTTCTCCACCTTTTCTGAAAGGTCTTCCAGCGATGAGAGAAAGACTCTCACGCGTATGTCGTTTTCCGGTGTCAGCAGCCGGATATTGCCATTGTCATTCATAAGTCAGATATCTGTTTGTTGGTTGGTTCGTTGGTTGATTGGTTTGTTGGTTACATTGCATTTTCTTTCCTTGCCGGCTGTTATACACCGTTTCATTTCCACCACGGGAAAGACGGCCTTCACATCCTCCGGCCTGTAGTACACCTTGTGGCTTATCTTGGTGTATGCCAATGTTCCGTTCTCCCGCATCGACTGCAATGTTCTAGGGCTGACGCAGAGCAGCCTGCAAACGTCATCGCTGTCAAGCCACTCCTTTTCTCCCAAGTCCTCATGTTCCCGGCAGAGGCGTTCCACCTTTTCCGCAAAAATCTCGAACCCCGAGAGCATCCTCTCAAAAGTTGCCTTCTCTATGACCACTACTTCCATAATTCCTCAATTTTAAGTTTGACATTTGTTTTTTTACTATAGCCGGAACGGCGGACAGATGATACCGGAAAGGGGTTCCGGTGTCCGTAAAAGCGTTCCGGAAGCGAAGAAAATAAAAAAATCAAGACGGGCTGCAAACCGGACGAGAGGTGTCACCGGCAGACATCCCTTTTCACCGCCAGGGGATAATTACGGATGGTAAGAAGCGGAAAGGACACACTTATTTCTTTGAAGCAAAGGTAGCCGTTTCCCACCGGAGCGCAAGGCCGGGCCCTGCGGGTCGGCGGGGAAAAAATCATCCTCGCACTCTGCGCTCCGGTATTTTTTCCTGCCGAGCCTTGACGCCTTTCCGGAGGGAGAACGGCTGTAAGGCATACAAAGAAACAAGAGTGCCCGTACTACGGGCCGGATGTCTAACAGATAAAAGCAAAAGGATATGGCAACAAAAGACGTGAAAGAATTCAACGGATGGTTTAACCGTTCATACGCGAGATTGAAGGAGAGACTCTCCATCTATGGAAAAATCGACGAAGACGCGTTCCATGACGCATATCTGGCTGTCAGGAAGCAGATAATGTTCTCAAGTGTCGGGATAGAAGATCCGGAGTCCTATTTCTTCGGATGCTACCGAAGAATCCTGCAGTCGGGCGCAAGGGATGAAAGCCGTTACGACAGCCCCGGAGACGAGTATTTCGCAAGACTGGGTGAGACGGACTGCGCGGAAGAGACAGAGGAACGGGAAGAGATGCTTACCGGATGCGACAGGCTGGTAAGGGACATACAGAAGTTCCTCAGGCGGCATTTCTCCTATGAGGATTATAGGATATTCATGCTGCGGTTCTACGAGACCGGAAGCTCATTCCGCACCATAGCCAGGCACATGGGCGAGAAGACCTCGGTGGTGACACGCAGGGCACAGGCGATGATGGAATCCATCCGGGCAAACCGGAAGTTCATCGCCCAAAGAAGATTGATCATGGCCGGCGAGGCGGCATAAAAGACAATAAATGTATCACTCAAAACATAATCGATTATGAAACTGACAGTTTATGACAAGAGCAATTCCCATCCGGCACTGACCTACAAAGGCAAACGGATCATCACGGTATGCCGTGACGGCAGCATGTACCTGAGCAGGATATTGAGCAGGGAACTGAGCCTGCACGCAGGAAACAGGCTATGTATCGCCAGGGACGAAGACAGGCCAAAGGACTGGTACATGTTCGTCTCGGATGACGGAAACGGATTCACGATATGGAACGATCCGCGTTGCGCCCGCTTCTCGAACAGCTTCATCGCCGGCATGATACTTGATGCGGCAAAGGTCGAGAAATGCGCCGGTTTCATGGTGGCGAAAGAGCCGGTGAATGTGGACGGCAGGCTATGCTACCGGATAATACTCGACAACCCGATACCGAAGGGAGTAAGAGCCACCGGTACGAGATAAGCCCGATATCCGAAAGAAAAAGCAGGGGATATCCGAAGGAAGGAAAAAGATCCGACCTCCGGGTGTCCCTTTTTTCATGCGCCCACAGGCAGAATCACAACGGTTTCAGGTTGATACGGCTGCTGTAGATGGCGTTCAGCTCGTCACGGTACTGTTCCAGATGGGCCGAAAGGATATTGTCGATGTAGCAGGAAATGCTGACAGTCGGCGCTATCACGGAAAGCAGGGTACGCACCCGTTCATAGTTCTCACTGCTGACATAGGTCTGCCGGCGCTCTTTCACAACGTTGTTGCCGAACAGATGTTCGGGATACTCCTGAAGACTGTTCTTTTTCCGGTGTGTTTTCTCCCGAAGAACCGGAGATGGTGCTTCTTCCTCACCGCCGGACACACCGGAACCGGGAACTTCCACCTTGTCGGATTTGGCAGGAATCCCGGACCGATTTTCCGTTTCCGGTTTCTTGTCATCTTCTTTTTGGGAGTTAGCAGCGTTGCTCCCATAACGATTTTCCAGGACAGAGGCGGGAATATCCCCGGCCATTACGCGGCGTATCTGCTCCTCGTCGATTTTAACTTCCTTTCTCTTTACCATGAATTCCATATTTTTGATAGTTGAACAATTCTTTTCCGGCAGTTCTGCATTTTCATCACGTTGTGAATGTAAGAATACCACCCTTATTACATGCTTGCATTATCTGACGGGTATGTGCATCCGACCGGCAAGCCGGTCATGTATCCAATCCCCCACGTGTCCAGTCTGACATTAAGCCGGTCACGCATTCACACATGGGGGAACGGTTGCCTTATTATGTTCTTACATATCCCCGTTCACCCGTTACCGAACGGTTTAAGGCAACCATACACCATGTACCTGACGCACACTTGGATGATTGAACTGCCGAACACATGCTGACATGCGGCAAAATAACGATAAATTTTCCGGATTGGCACTATCATGGCGGTCTGCTGACAGTCTGTGACACTGTATGTCATCCTGTTACACCGCTCAAATGCTCCGGTGACTCCGGTTTTGGGTATTCAAAAAGTGATAAGGATGGCGGCGGAAGGATTTTATAGGTGGGAAGTGGATAAGATGCCATATTTTGATTTTTCGACAGAAAAATTCATGTTCAAACGAACATGGCAAGTTGTGTTTTCGGTAACAAGAAATGTAATTGTAATCTATTGAATAATATACTTTTGAAGAAGTAGAGTATAACAATGGGTAACGATGTAGAAACGAGCGAACTTCTTTAGTCTGTTATATTTTTCCATTGCTTCAAATAACTCTTGCACAAAGATAATGCATCTTTTTTAAAGAATATACTTACTACTAAGTAAATTTGATTATATTTGCATCATGAATGATACAAGAAGTGAAATAATACGGTTAGGGAGTGAATTGATTCGTTCTGTTGGCTACAATTCTTTTAGCTACGCTGACATATCTAAAGCGTTGAATATAAAGAAT